>JAHZNX010000019.1 GCA_020028375.1 Betaproteobacteria bacterium
TTTCCGATGCGGCCGCAGAGAGCGGCGCCGCCAGCAGCAGGCACGCCAGCGTTCTTGCCAGCGCCATGGCCGCGCGTATCACCCGGTCACCCGTTCGGGCTCGGGCCGGGTCTTGTCGGCCCGGGTATACCACGGCATCAGCAGGAAGAACGCGAAATAGATAAACGTGAAGACCTGGGCCGTGAGGGTGCGGCCCTCGGTGACCGAGAGGGTGCCCAGATAGCCGAGCACGATAAAGGCGGTCACGAACAGGGCCAGCGCGGCTTTCGTGATCGGGCCCTTGTAGCGGATGGACTTCACCGGGCTCCGATCGAGCCACGGCAGCAGAAAAAAGATCGACGTTCCGACGCCCATCAGCGCCACGCCCCACACTTTGGGATCAAGGGCGATCCCTTCAGGTCCCTTCATGAAGAAAATGAGCGCGGCCCCCACGACGGCTGTGGCCGCCCGCATGCGCAGATTGCCGACGGTCCACCCGATCAGGGCGGCGTACGCCGCGACGCCCAGCGCCAGGTAAATCATGAAATCCTCGGTGACCGCGCGCAGGATCGAGTAGTACGGCGTGAAGTACCACACCGGGGCGATGTGCGAAGGGGTCTTGAGCGGATCGGCCGGAATGAAGTTGTTGTACTCGAGGAAGTAGCCTCCGAACTCGGGCATGAAGAATAGGATCACGGTAAATACAATCAGGAATGCCACCACGCCCAGCGTGTCCTTCACCGTGTAATACGGGTGGAACGGGATGCCGTCCACCGGGTGGCCGGTTTTCGGGTCCGTCACCTTCTTGATCTCGACGCCGTCGGGGTTGTTGGACCCCACCTCGTGCAGCGCCATGATGTGCGCCACGACGAGTCCCAGCAGCAGCAACGGGATCGCGATGACGTGGAACGAGAAGAAGCGGTTCAGGGTCGCATCCGCCACCACGTAGTCGCCGCGGATCCAGATCGCGAGCGTCGGCCCGACCCAGGGAATCGCATCGAACAGATTGACGATCACCTGCGCGCCCCAGTACGACATCTGGCCCCACGGCAGGAGATAGCCGAAGAAGGCCTCCGCCATGAGGCAGAGGTAGATCAGCATGCCGATGATCCAGACCAGCTCGCGCGGCTTGCGGTAGGAGCCGTACAGGAGCCCGCGGAACATGTGCAGGTAAACCACGATGAAGAAGGCGGAGGCGCCGGTCGAGTGCAGGTAGCGGATCAACCACCCGCCCGGCACGTCGCGCATGATGTACTCCACCGATACGAACGCCTGCGCCGCGTCCGGTTTGTAGTGCATCGTGAGGAAGATCCCGGTCACGATCTGCAGCACCAGCACGAACATCGCCAGCGAGCCGAAGTAGTACCAGAAATTGAAGTTCTTCGGCGCGTAGTACTCGGCGAGATGGTCCCGCCACAGCGACATCAGCGGGCGGTCCGGCCCAGGTCACCGCGACCGGCTGTTTTTCCGCGGCCGCCATGCCCTATCGATCCCCGCGCAAATGCCCGACAAGGCATGTGCGCCTCGAATCTCCCCTCGCCGCTCGGGAGAGGGGCGGGGGTGAGGGTTGAGCGTCGCCTGGAATTCTTTCGACGCTCATCACGCTCCCTTCTGATCCACGCCGATCAGGATCCTGCTGTCGGAGAGGTAGGAGTGCGGCGGAACGGCGAGGTTGTCCGGCGCCGGCTTGTTCTTGTAGACGCGGCCCGCGAGATCGAACAGCGAGCCGTGGCAGGGACAGTAGAAGCCGCCCTTCCAGTCCGACGCGAAAGCCTCGGGCTGGGCCTTGAGCTTGTCCACGGGCGAGCACCCGAGATGCGTGCAGATGCCGACCACGACGAGGTACTCCGGCTTGATCGAGCGGAATTCGTTGCGCGCGTATTCCGGGGTAAGTTCCTTGTTGCGCTCGCTCCTGGGATCGGCGACCTTGCCGTCGTTCTCCTTGACCGTCTCCAGCATTTCCGGCGTGCGCCGCACGACCCACACCGGTTTGCCGCGCCATTCGACGCGCGTCATCTCACCCGGGGCAAGATTGCCGATGTCGGCCTCGACCGGCGCGCCGGCTGCCTTGGCGCGCTCCGAGGGCAGCATGCTCGCGACGAAGGGCACCGCGGTGGCGGCCCCCGCAAGCCCGCCCGCAACGCTCGTTGCGGCGACCAGAAAACGCCGCTTGCCCTGATCCAACTCTTTGTCTGCCATACGATTATTCGCCGCCCCCGAAAAGCCGCCATTCTACACAAAGGCCGCAGGGGATTTAAAGCAAGACATGAAAAAACGCCTTCTGATCAATGAGTTGTAGAGGGGTCGTCAATCCCGGGTGGACGGACCGGAAACGCGCGCCGTGAGGCTGCGCAGATCCGCTCCGTCTGCCGCCTGATCCTGAACGCAAATCCACGATCGCGGTCGGCGCCGCTGTCACGAACCCGCAGTCGCGTTTTGCTATGATTCAGGGCCAGCAGGAATCTCGCTTCGTCACCCGCCCCCTTTCCCTCGCCCGATGCGGAAGTTCTGGCTCATATTCGCGCAAACCGCGACCGTCTGCCTTGCGGCCCTGTTTGTCGTTTCAACGCTCCGGCCCGACCTTCTCCCCTGGAATTCGCGCGGGGCCATCGTGACCGTGGCGGAGCCGCGGGCGGAGACGCCGGGGCGCGCGGTCGCGTCGTTCCGGGACGCCGCGCGCCAGGCGATGCCCGCGGTCGTCAACATCTTCACCAGCCAGGAAGTGAAGCGGCAACGCTCTCCGTTCATTAATGATCCCCTCTTCCGCTTCTTCTTCGGCGATCCGCAGGACGCGGGCCCGCAGCGCCGTGAGGGGCTCGGCTCGGGCGTGATCGTGAGCGCGGACGGCTACATCCTCACCAATCACCACGTGGTCGAGTCGGTCGATCAGATCGAGGTCGCGCTCGCGGACTCGCGCAAGGTCCGGGCGCGCGTGGTCGGAACCGATCCGGAGACCGACCTGGCGGTGCTCAAGATCGAACTGGAAAAGCTGCCCTCCATCACCTTTGCGCAGCCGGAGCAGCTGCGCGTGGGCGACATCGTGCTTGCCATCGGCAATCCCTTCGGCGTGGGCCAGACCGTCACCCTGGGGATCGTGAGCGGGCTCGGGCGCAGCCACCTCGGCATCACGACTTTCGAGAACTTCATCCAGACCGACGCGGCGATCAACCCCGGCAACTCGGGCGGAGCGCTGGTGGACGCGGGCGGCAACCTCGTCGGCATCAATGCCGCGATCTACTCGCAGACCGGAGGTTCGATGGGCATCGGCTACGCCATCCCGGTTTCCATCGCCCGGCAGGTGATGGAGCAGATCGTTCAGAAAGGATCGGTTACGCGCGGCTGGATCGGGGTGGGCGTGCAGGACATCACGCCGGAGCTCGCGCAATCGTTCAACTTGCCTGCATCGCGCGGTGTGCTGATCACGCAGGTCGAGCGCGGCAGTCCCGCCGACAAAGCGGGTATCAAGCCCGGCGACGTCCTGCTATCAGTGAACGGCCGGCCGCTCACCGACACCACCATGATGCTCAACCTGGTCGCGGCGCTGCCGCCGGGCCAGGAAGCCTCCCTCAAGCTGACGCGCAATCAGGCGGAATCCGAACTCGCCGTCACCATCGGCCGGCGGCCACGACCGCAACAGCGCAAGTGAGCGCGGAGCTGCGAATGTTGAATTTTGAGTGTTGAGTGTTGAATGACGGCAAGGATTGATTGTCGACGCAACTCAACATTCAAAACTCAAAATTGAATCAAGGCCCGGCCTCCGGGAGCTTCTCGCCGTCGTCCCCGCTCTGCCGCGACCTGCCGAACACCCGCGCCGCGAAGATTCCGACCTCGTAGAGCACGCACATCGGGACCGCGAGCAGCAGTTGCGAGAGCACGTCGGGAGGCGTCACGATCGCGGCGATCACGAATGCGCCCACGATGAAATAGGGGCGGATGTTCGTCAGCTGCTCGATCGTGACCGCCCCCATGCGCACCAGGATCAGCACCGCGATCGGCACCTCGAAGGTCACCCCGAACGCGAGAAACAGCGTGATCACGAAATTCAGGTAGTTCTCGATGTCGGGCGCGACCGAGATGCTCTTGGGCGCGATCTTGTAGACGAAGTCGAACACCACGCCGAACACGAAGAAATAGCAGAACGCCACTCCCACGAAGAACAGCACGGTGCTCGCGAACACCAGCGGCACCACCAGGCGCCGCTCGTGGGCATAGAGGCCGGGCGCGACGAACGCCCAGACCTGGTAGAGCACGTAGGGCAACGCCACCGCGAACGCCACCATCGCGGCGACCTTGACCGGTATCAGGAACGGGGCAACGACCCCGGTCGCGATCATCTTCGAGCCTTCCGGCAGCGCGCGCATCATCGGATACGCGAGGAGATCGTAGAGCTCGGAGGCGAACGGGAAGAGGATCGCGAACACCACGCCCACCGCGATCAGCATGCGCAGCAGCCGGTCGCGCAGCTCGATCAGGTGGGAAATGAAGGTGTCTTCCGTCATTCCCTGACGTCAACCCTGTTTCTGGGCGGGTGCCGACGGGCTCGCGTCCAGCGCGAGCTCGCTTTGCCGCGGGGCCGGCTGCGCGACCGGCGGTGGTGTGTCGGAAGCCATGTCCGCGAAGGGATTGGCGGCCGGCTGCGCGTCCTGCGCGAGCTTGTTGAATTCGCCCTCGGTGGCCGCGACCTCCCGCTCGACCGAGTCGCGCATCGAGCGCGCCGCGTCTTCCATGCTCGACTGCATCTTCTTCAGCTCCTCCAGCTCCATTTCGCGCGAGATGTCGGCCTTGACGTCGTTCACGTAGCGCTGCATGCGGCCGAACAGGTGGCCGAGCGTGCGCGCGACCCCGGGCAGGCGCTCGGGACCGATCACGATCAGCGCCACGACCGCGATGACGAGCAGCTCGGAGAATCCGATATCAAACATCGGAAGGGGGAAGGGAGAAGGGGGAAGGGAGAAGGGAGAAGGGGAAAACGACAAGCTGAAGCCGTCGGGCGCGTCCGCCCTTCCCCCTTCACGTCTTGGGCGTTTCCTTCTTGGCCTGGCCTTCGATGGTCTGGCCGGTGACGGGCGGGAGCTCCGCCTTGGCCTGCGCGGACTTGTCGTCCTCCGACTTCATGCCGTCCTTGAAGCCCTTCACCGCGCTGCCGAGATCGGCGCCGATATTGCGCAGCTTCTTGGTGCCGAAGATCAGCACCACCACCAGCAGCACGATCAGCCAGTGCCAGATGCTTAGCGATCCCATGGTCGTTCTCCTCAGGAAATCCCGCTCAACCGCGGGACTTCTTTTCCTCGATTCCGGAAATTCCTTCGCGGCGGCGCAGCTCGGCCAGCACGTCCTCGGGCGCGAGGCCATGCCATGCCAGCAGCACCAGGCTGTGAAACCAGAGGTCCGCGGTTTCGCGCACGATGTTCAGTTTATCACCGCCCTTGGCGGCGAGCACCGTCTCGGCGGCCTCCTCCGCGACCTTTTTCAGGATCGCGTCCTGGCCTTTCGCGAACAGGCTCGCGACGTAGGAGGCGGACGGATCGCCCTGCTTGCGGTCCGCGATCACCTTTCCCAGCCGGTGGAGCAGGTTTTCGTCGATCATCGCTTGTAGATATCCCGGGGATCCTTGAGCACGGGCTCGGTCACCACCCACCGGTCGGCCTCGAGCCGCTGGAAAAAGCAGCTGTGCCGGCCGGTATGACAGGCGATGCCGCCCTTCTGTTCCACTTCCAGCAGAATCACGTCCTCGTCGCAGTCGAGGCGGATGGATTTCACCTTCTGCACGTGTCCCGAGGTCTCGCCCTTGCGCCACAGCTTCCCGCGCGAGCGCGACCAATAGTGGGCCTCGCCGCTCTGCGCCGTCCTGCCGAGCGCCTCGCGGTTCATCCACGCCACCGTGAGGACCTTGCCGCTGCCGGACTCCTGCGCCACCGCCGGCACCAGCCCGTCCTGCGCCCAATTGACCTTGTCGAGCCAGTCGTCTTTCATCCGTCCAGTTTCCAGTTTCCAGTTTGAAGTTTCAAGTTCGGGGAAAAACTGGCGCTTGTCAACTTTAACTCGAAACGCGCAACTTGAAACTCGAAACTAGAGTCTGACCTCGATGCCACGCCGCGCCAGGTGCTCCTTGGCTTGGCGCACGGTGTACTCCCCGTAGTGAAACACGCTCGCCGCGAGCACCGCGTCGGCGCGCCCCTGCAGGATGCCCTCCGCGAGATGATCGAGGTTGCCGACGCCTCCGCTCGCGATCACCGGGACGGTCAGCGCGTCGGAGAATGCGCGGGTCAGCTCGAGATCGAAGCCGCTGCGGGTTCCGTCGCGGTCCATGCTGGTGAGCAGGATCTCGCCGGCGCCGGCCGCTTCCATCCGGCGGCCCCATTCCAGCGCGTCGAGCCCCGTCGCGGTGCGGCCGCCGTGCGTGTACACCTCCCAGCGCGGCGCGCCCCCATCCGGCATGCGCTTCGCGTCCACCGCAACCACGATGCACTGCGAGCCGTAGCGGCGGGCCGCCTCCTCCACCAGACTCGGCCGCTGCGCCGCGGCGGTGTTGATGCTGACTTTGTCGGCGCCCGCGTTGAGCAGCCGCCGCACGTCCTCCACCGAGCGCACGCCACCGCCCACCGTGAGCGGGATGAAGACCTGCGCCGCAACCGCCTCGACCACGCTCACGATCAGGTCGCGCCCATCGCTCGACGCGGTGATGTCGAGGAACGCGAGCTCGTCCGCGCCCTGCTCGTCGTAGCGCCGCGCGATTTCGACCGGATCGCCGGCGTCGCGCAGGCCGACGAAATTGACGCCCTTCACCACGCGACCGGCGGTGACGTCGAGGCAGGGAATGATGCGCTTCGCCAGACCCATTCCGCGCTACCCGTTACTCCTCTTTCTTCTTGGAGAGCTCGTCGGCCAGCTTCTGCGCCTTGGTGAAATCGAGCTTGCCCTCGTAGATCGCGCGGCCGGTGATGGCGCCGGTGATGCCCTCGTGCTCGACCGCGCACAGGGACTTGATGTCCTCCAGGCTCGTGATGCCGCCGCTTGCGATCACCGGCACCGTCAGCACCTTAGCCAGCGCCACGGTGGCGGCGATGTTAACGCCGGTCAGCATCCCGTCGCGCCCGATGTCGGTGTAGATGATGGCCTCCACGCCGTAGTCCTGGAATTTCCTGGCGAGATCGAGCACCTCGTGACCGGTCAGCTTCGACCAGCCGTCGACGGCGACCTTGCCGTCCTTCGCATCGAGCGCGACCATCACCTTCCCGGGAAACGCGGTGCAGGCGTCGTGCAGGAAGCCGGGCGTTTTGACCGCCGCGGTGCCGATGATCACGTAGCTCGCGCCCGAATCGAGCAGCTGCTCCACCGTGTCGAGATCGCGGATGCCGCCGCCCAGCTGGATCGGCAGCTTCTCGCCCACCGCCGCCGTGATCGCCTTGATCGCCGGCTCGTTCATGGGGCGGCCGGCGGCCGCGCCGTTGAGATCGACGACGTGCAGCCGGCGCGCGCCAAGCTTCAGCCACCGCGCGGCCATCGCCGCCGGGTCGTCGGAGAAGACGGTGGACTTGTCCATCGCGCCCTGCCTCAGGCGCACGCACTTGCCGTCCTTGAGATCGATCGCGGGAATCAGCAGCATGATGTCACGCGGCCGGCGATGCCGCGGCGCTCCGCGCCGGGCGCTGCATCGCGGGTTGCCACTCCACGAAATTGGCGAGCAGCCTCAGGCCGGCTTCGGCGCTCTTTTCCGGGTGGAATTGCACGGCGAAGACATTGCCGCGCGCGGCCGCGCAGGCAAACGGCACGCCGTAGATGCTCTCGCCGGCGGTCAGCTCGCCGTGGCCGGGCTCCGGGTAATAGCTGTGCACGAAATAGAAGCGGCTCCCCTGCGGGATCCCCCGCCACAGGGGATGCTCGATCGTCTGCCGCACCTCGTTCCATCCCATGTGCGGCACCTTGAGGCGCAACCCACGCTCGTCCGTCATGCCCTGCGCCGGGAAGCGCCGCACCCGTCCCGGCAGCAGCGCAAGCCCGGGCGTGTCGCCCTCTTCGCTCGCCTCGAACAGCATCTGCAGGCCGATGCAGATGCCGAGGAAAGGCTTCGCGCCCGCGGCCTCCAGCACCGCCTGGCGCAGTCCGCGCGCCTCCATCTCGCGCATGCAGTCCGGCATCGCGCCCTGGCCCGGGAACACCACGCGCGCCGCGCGCAGCACCTGCCGCGCATCGCTCGTCACCTCGACCTTGAGCCGCGGTGCGACATGCTCGATGGCCTTGGCCACCGAGCGCAGGTTGCCCATGCCGTAATCGACGACGGCAACGTCAATCATGACGGCGCCCGCTCTAGAGGGTGCCCTTGGTGGAAGGCACGTCCTTCATGCGCGCATCGGCCTCGACCGCCACGCGCAGCGCGCGCGCGAACGCCTTGAACGCCGTTTCCGCCTGGTGGTGGGCGTTCGTGCCCTTGAGGTTGTCCACATGCAACGTCACCTGCGCGTGATTGACGAAGCCCTGGAAGAACTCGTGGATGAGATCGACGTCGAATTCGCCGATGCGCGCGCGGGCGAAGTCGATGTGGTACTCGAGGCCGGGGCGTCCCGAGAGGTCCACCACCGCGCGCGACAACGCCTCGTCGAGCGGCACGTAGGCGTGTCCGTAGCGGCGCACGCCCTTCTTGTCGCCGATCGCCTTGGCGAACGCCTGACCGAGGGTGATGCCCACGTCCTCGACGGTGTGGTGCGCGTCGATCTTCAGGTCGCCATTCGCCGTCACCTCGAGGTCGAACACGCCGTGGCGCGCGACCTGCTCGAGCATGTGATCGAGAAACGGCACCCCCGTCGCGACGCTGGACTTGCCGGAGCCGTCGAGGTTCAGCTTGACGCCGATCCGGGTCTCGTTCGTGTTGCGCGTGACTTCGGCTTTACGCATGGCCGTGCTGGCAGCGGTACGGGCGCACCGCGCGCGAAACAGGCATGGATTTCAAGCGTTGAGGGTCTGGGTCAAAGCGGTAAGGAAGGCGGTGTTCTCATCCGGTGTGCCGACCGTCACCCGCAGGCAGTCTGCGAGCAGGCGATGAGAACCGTGGAGACTCTTGATCAGTACTCCGCGTCGTTTCAGTCCGTCGAAGATGCGCTCCGCTTCGCTGACTCTGAACAGTATGAAGTTGGCGTCGCTCGGATACGCCGTCACTCTCGGCACCCGCCGCAATTCGCCCAGCAGGCGACCTCGCTCAAGCTTGATCGCCGCGGCCTGGTCTGTCAACACCGAACCGTACTCCAGCACGACGGCCGCGATGAGCTGCGTGAGCGTGTTCACATTATAAGGCAAACGCAGCTTGTCGAGCTGCCGGATCCAGCGCTCCGCGCCCATCAAAACGCCCAGCCGGATGCCCGCGAGCCCGAGCTTGGACAGGGTGCGCATGACCAGCAGGTTCGGGTAAGCGGCGAGGCGGGGCAGGAAGCTCTGTCCGGCGAATCCGTGGTACGCCTCGTCGATCACGACCAGGCCCGGAGCCGCCTCTATGACCCGCTCGATCAAGCCGGCGTCGAACAGGTTGCCGGTCGGATTGTTGGGGTAGGCGATGAAGATCAGGCCCGGCCGGTGCTGCTCGACCGCGCCCAGGAGTTTCTCGATGTCGAGGGAGTAGTCATCGCGCAAGTCGACGCCGACATAGGGCGCACCGGCCGCGGTTGCGATCATGCGGAACATCACGAACGACGGCTCGACTCCGAGGACGGCGGCGCCCGGCTTGCGGATGGCGAGCGCCAGCGTCTGGATCAGTTCGTCCGAGCCGTTGCCCAGAAGCAGTTCCACGCCGTCCGGCACGCCGAAGACCCGGCGCAGCCGCTCCTTGAGTGCAGGCGCGGACGGATCCGGATAGCGGTTCAATGCGGCCTGCTCGACGAGCCGCGCGATGCGGCCGCGCAGCTCCGGCGGCAGCGGGTACGGATTCTCCATGGCGTCGAGCTTCACCATGCCGGTCGCGTCCGGCACGGGGTACGCCTTGAGCGCCCTCACCTCGTCGCGGATGACGTCTTCAGGGGTTTTCGGCATGAAAGATCAATTAACCGCCAAGCCGCCAAACTGCATTCAATATCAAGAAGATTCTTAATTGTCCTTGAATGTCTTTTGGCGTCTCGGCGGTTCAAGTTTTCCCATGCGGTATTCGGCGGACTTGGCGTGCGCGGTCAATCCTTCGCCGCGCGCGAGTACGGCCGCCACGGCGCCGAGCTTTGCGGCGGCGCCGCGCGAGACGCGGATTACGCTCGAGCGCTTCTGAAAGTCGTGGACGCCGAGCGGCGAGGAAAAGCGCGCGGTGCGCGAGGTGGGCAGCACGTGATTCGGACCCGCGCAGTAGTCGCCGAGCGCCTCCGAACTGTAGGCTCCGAGGAAGATCGCGCCGGCGTGCCGGATCTTCGGCAACAGCGCGTCCGGATCGCGGACGGACAGCTCCAGGTGCTCCGGCGCGATGCGGTTCACCAGCCGGCACGCCTCGTCGAGACTGCGCGCGCGAATGAGGGCCCCGCGTTTCGACAGCGCGGCTGCAATGACCTCGCTGCGCGGCAACGCGGCGAGCTGGCGGGTCATGCTGGCGGCGACCGCTTCGATAAACCCCGCGTCGGGCGTGATGAGGATCGCCTGCGCCAGCTCGTCATGCTCGGCCTGGGCGAAGAGATCCATCGCCACCCAGTCCGCCTCCGTGCTGCCGTCACACACCACTACGACCTCTGAGGGGCCGGCGATCATGTCGATGCCGACGACGCCGAACACGCGCCGCTTGGCGGCCGCGACAAAGGCGTTGCCGGGGCCCACGATCTTGTCCACCGCAGGGATCGTCGCGGTGCCGTAGGCGAGCGCCGCGACCGCCTGCGCGCCCCCGATGCAGAACACGCGGTCCACGCCGCAGATCGCGGCCGCCGCCAGCACGAGATCGTTGCGCTCGCCGTCCGGCGCCGGGGCCACCATGATGACCTCGCGCACGCCGGCCACGCTTGCCGGCACCGCGTTCATGATCACCGAGGAGGGATAGGCCGCCTTCCCGCCCGGCACGTAGATGCCGACGCGATCGAGCGCCGTCACGCGCTGACCGAGCGTCGTGCCGGAGCGGTCGCGAAAGCGCCACGATACCGCCAGCTGCTTCCCGTGATAGGTGCGCACGCGCCGCACCGCGGTCTCGAGCGCGGCACGGCTCGCTTTCGGAATCCGGCTGCGGGCCCGCCCCAGTTCGGCGCGCGGCACCTCGAGTTCGGCGACCGATTCCACCTGCGCGCGATCGAGCCGCCGCGTGTACTCGAGGACCGCCGCGTCACCGCGCGCCTTCACGTCCGCGAGTATGGCCGCGACCGCGGCCTCCACCGTCGGGTCCTGCACGGATTCGAACGCGAGCAGCTCCGCGAGCCGCGCCTCAAAGTCGGGCTGGGTCGTGGCGAGCCGCCGGATCTTGATCATCGCGCCGCCCGCGCGAACGCTTCGAGCAACGGCTGGATCGCGGCGCGCTTCACCTTGAGCGCCGCCTGGTTGACGATCAGCCGCGCGCTCACCGGGGCGATTTCCTCCACCGCCTTCAGGCGATTGGCGCGCAGCGTGTTGCCGGTATCCACCAGATCGACGATGGCGTCCGCAAGCCCGGTGAGCGGCGCGAGCTCCATCGAGCCGTAGAGCTTGATCAAGTCGACGTGCACGCCTTTCGCGGCGAAGTGCTCGCGGGCGGTCTGCACGTACTTGGTGGCGACGCGCAGGCGCGCGCCCTGGCGCACCGCGCGACGGTAATCGAACCCCGCCGGCACCGCGACCACCATGCGGCAGCGCGCGATCCCCAGGTCGAGCGGCTGATAGAGCCCCTGCCCGCCGTTCTCGTCCAGCACGTCCTTGCCAGCCACGCCGAGATCGGCCGCGCCGTACTGCACGTAGGTGGGGACATCGGTCGCGCGCACGATGAGCAGCCGCACGTCGGCCCGGTTCGTGCGCAGGATCAGCTTGCGCGAGCGCTCCGGATCGTCCCGCGCGACGATGCCCGCGCTCTTCAGGAGCGGCGCGGTCTCGTCGTAGATGCGGCCCTTGGAAAGCGCAATGGTGATCACGTCCGCTATCCGATCATTTCAGCGAGGGCGGCATTTTACAGCAAAAACAATAAATTAGCCGCCAAGCTCGCCGTGTGGAATGGGTCGTCAACGAGATCGCGAACCCATCGCTGTCGACCGGTCACCGGTCTTAGCGCACGCGCCGGATGCGCGCTCCGAGCTTCGAGAGCTTCTCTTCGATCCGCTCGTAGCCGCGGTCGATGTGATAGACGCGCTCCACCGTGGTGGCGCCGCGCGCGATCAGCCCGCCCAGCACCAGGCTCGCCGAGGCCCGCAGGTCCGTCGCCATCACGGTCGCCCCGTCGAGGTGCGCGACCCCTTTCACCACCGCGGTATTGCCTTCGACCTCGATGTCGGCGCCAAGGCGCTTCAATTCCTGCACGTGCATGAAGCGGTTTTCGAAAACCGTCTCGGTCACCAGGGCAGTCCCGCGCGCGACGCTGTCGAGCGCCATGAACTGCGCCTGCATGTCGGTGGGAAACGCCGGGTACGGCGCCGTGCGCACGTTGACCGCGCCCGGCGCGCCGTTGGTCTCGAGCGCGATCCAGTCCGGCCCGGTGGTGATCCTCGCTCCCGCTTCGCGCAGCTTCTCCAGCACCGCATCGAGGATGTCGGGCCGCGTTCCGGTCAGCCGTATGCTGCCGCCGGTCGCCGCGGCCGCCGCGAGGTAGGTTCCGGCCTCGATGCGGTCCGGCATCACGCGGTAGCGCGCGCCGTGCAGGCGGTCGACGCCCTCGATCGTGATGACGTCGCTGCCCGCTCCGCGCACTCGCGCGCCCATCGCGTTCAAGCAGTGGGCAAGGTCCGCCACCTCGGGCTCACGCGCGGCGTTCTCGATCACCGTCGTGCCGGTCGCGAGGGTGGCGGCCATCATGATGTTCTCGGTGCCGGTGACCGTGACGAGGTCCATGCAGATGCGCGCGCCCCTCAAGCGCTGCGCGCGCACCGAGATGTAGCCGTGCTCGATCGCGACCTCGGCCCCCATCGCCTGCAGTCCCTTCAGGTGCTGGTCCACCGGGCGCAGCCCGATGGCGCAGCCGCCGGGCAGCGACACGCGCGCCTCCCCGTAGCGCGCCGTGAGCGGCCCCAGCACCAGCACCGAGGCGCGCATGGTCTTCACCAACTCGTAGGGCGCGACCGGCTCCGCGATGCGCGCGGAAGAAAGCTCCACGCCGAGCCGCTCGTCGATCGAAACCCGGACGCCCATCTGCGCGAGCAGATTGAGCATGGTGGTCACGTCGCGCAGGTGCGGCACGTTCGAGACTGTCAGCGGCTCCGTAGTGAGGAGCGCGGCGGTGAGGATCGGCAGCGTCGCGTTCTTGGCGCCGGAGACTGCGATCTCCCCCGCAAGCGGCACTCCACCCTCGATGACAAGCTTGTCCATCGGGTCTAGCGCGCTCTGGCCGCCCAGTCTTCGGGTGTGTAAGTCTGCATCGAGAGCGCGTGGATATCAGCCCCCATGCGCGCGCCCAGCGCCCCGTATACCTGCTGGTGTTGCTGCACGCGCGAGCGGCCGCGGAAGGCGGGGCTCACGATCACCGCCTCGAAATGGTGCCCGTCGCCCTGCACCGCCACGTGCTCGCAGTCAAGGCCGTCCTTGATCCAGTCCTTGATTTGATCAGGGTCGATCACAGGGCACCTCAATGCCTGAGTTTGTAGCCCGAACGCAGCAGCCACAGGGTGAAAAATGATAAGGCGAAGAAACTGCCTCCGACAATCGCCAGCGACAACCACGGCGAGACATCGCTCGCCCCGAAGAAGCCGTAGCGAAACCCGTCCACCATGTAGAAGATGGGATTCAAGTGCGACGCCGCCTGCCACAACGGCGGCAGGGACTGGATCGAGTAGAACACCCCGGAGAGGAAGGTCAGCGGCAGGATGATGAAATTCTGGAACGCGGCAAGCTCGTCCACCTTGTCCGAATGAATGCCGGCGATGATGCCGAGCGCTCCCATCACGCCGCTGCCGGCGAGCGCGAAAGCAGCCGCCCACAGCGGGCGCTCGAGCCGCAGGTCCACGAACCACACCGTGGCGATGAAGACGCCCGCGCCCACCACCATGCCGCGCGCGATGGCCGCGAGCAGGTAGGCGCCGAAGAATTCCTGGTGCGAGAACGGCGGCAGCAGCACGAAAACGATGTTGCCGGTCATCTTCGACTGCATCAGGCTTGAGGAGCTGTTGGCGAAGGCGTTCTGCAGAACCGACATCATTGCCAGCCCCGGCACCAGGAAGGCCGCGTAGTCCACGCCGGGAAAGATCTCGACCCGCCCGCTCAGCGAGTACGCGAACACGACCAGAAACAGCAACACGGTCAGGATCGGCGCCAGGATGGTCTGCACGCTGACCTTCCAGAAGCGCAGCCATTCCTTATGGAAGAGGGTGTAAAACCCCGTAATGGGTGATGGGTAATGGGTAATGGGCAAATCACCCGTTCCCGCTTTCGGATCACGATTCACGTCTCATCACCCATTTCTCGATACTCATTACTCATTACCCGTTACGCCTTGTGCATGATCTGGACGAATATCTCCTCCAGGTCGGGCTGCAGCACTTCCAGCTCCTGGATCGCGATCCCGGCGGAACGCAGCCCGGCGATCACGCTCTCCACCTCGGTGTAATCGCGCAGCGCGAGCCGATAGCCGCCCTCGCGGCGCAGCGTGACCAGCGCGGCGAGCGACTCCGGCAAGCGGTCCGGCTGCAGCCTCAGCTCCAGGTAGCATCCCGAATGCAGCCGCAGCAGGTTTTGCGTGGAGTCGAGGGCAACGATGCGCCCCTGCTTGAGCATCGCGATGCGGCCGCACAACGCTTCCGCCTCCTCCAGGTAATGGGTGGTGAGGACGATGGTATGGCCGTCGCGATTGAGCCTCCGGATGAACTGCCAGAGCGCCTGCCGCAGCTCCACATCCACCCCGGCCGTGGGCTCGTCGAGCACGATGACCGGCGGCTTGTGCACCAGCGCCTGGGCGACCAGCACGCGCCGCTTCATCCCCCCCGAGAGCGCACGCATGTTGGTCGTGGCCCGGTCGCTCAAGTCGAGGTTGTGCATCACCTCCTCGATCCAGCCGCGGTTGTCGCGCAGGCCGAAGTAGCCGGACTGGAATACGAGTGCCTCGCGCACCGTGAAGAAGGGATCGAATACCAGCTCCTGCGGCACCACGCCCAGCGCGCGCCGCGCCGAGCGGTAGTCGGCGACCACGTCGTGGCCCAGCACCCGCGCCGAGCCGCTCGAGGCGAGCACGAGGCCGGCCAGAACGTTGATGAGCGTGGTCTTGCCCGCGCCGTTCGGGCCGAGCAGGCCGAAGAACTCGCCCTGCCCGATCGTCAGGCTCACCGCGTCGAGTGCCCGTATCCCGCCGTAATTTTTGGAGACCTGCTCGATCTGGATCGCCGGAACCATTCAGTAGGTGATGAGTGATGGGTAACGGGTGATGGATGAATCCGCTCCTGGCCCTTTACCCATGACTCAGTACCGGGCGAGGCTCAGTCCTCGCCGAGCAGTTCGGTAACGCCGTAGAGCTCGGCGAGGCTCTTCATGCTGGCGGGGAGGTTGCGAAAGCGCACTTCGCGGCCGTTGCGGATCGCCTCGCGTCGCCATTCGAGAAGCAGGCTCAATGCAGTTGAATCCACTTCCGTGACGCCGGAGAGGTCGATCGTCACGCGCGGCCCGGTGAATTGCTGCGCGCCCTGCGCCAGGAGGGAGAGGACGTTGTCGGCGGTGACGGGTCCCTCGACGGTGCAGCGGTCCTCGTTGCAGACGATCATTGCCGTGCGAGGAGCTCTTTATTCTTCTCGGCGAGCGCCTTGACCAGCCCGCCGATTCCGCCCTTCTGCACCTCGGTGCTGAAGGTGCCGCGATAACTCTGCACGAGGCTCAGGTCGCCCACCACGACGTCGTACACCTTCCACCCGGCATCGCTCTTCTGCATCTTGTAATCGACGGTGACGGGCTTGCCCCCGGGCTGGTTGATCAGCGATTTCACCACGACCTCGGTGTCATTGGGCTGCATGCGCAGCGGGCGGTACTCAACCTGCTGGTCGCGGTACGCCATGAACGTCGCGGCGTAGGTCTGCACCAGCAGCGTCCGGAATTCCCCTACCAGCAATTTCTGCTGCTCGGGGCTCGCGTCCCGCCAGTGCCTGCCCGCGGCGAGTTGCGTCATGCGGACAAAATCGAAATGGGGCAGCACCTTTTTATCGACGAGATCAATCACCTTCTTCCGGTTGCCCGCCTGGATGTCCTTGTCCGCCCGCAGCACCGCCAGCACCTCGTCCGTCACGCTTCTCGCCAGCGCATCCGGCGGCGTCACGCCCTGCGCTCCCGCCGGCACGGCCGCGGCGCAGCACGCCGCCATCCATCCGATCAACAATCCTTTAATCATCGCGTCTCCCATTGCTGCATCACTCGATACTCGTCACTCGTTACCATTTCCCGCGCGATGAGCGGCAGGCGCTCCTGTCCGTTCGATCGCGCGGAGCTAAACCGGCACGCAGTGTCCGGGTTTAGCACTACTTAGACCCGCCTTCGGCCGCTTTGTTGTAGAGGAATTGGCCGATCAGCTTCTCGAGCACCAC
>JAHZNX010000373.1 GCA_020028375.1 Betaproteobacteria bacterium
ATTACTCACTGCCGCTGATCGAGACCCTCGAAGCAATCGTCTACGACACAATGCTGACGTTCCCCATGCCACGCCCCGAGGATCAGCGTGTTGTGGACACGCGCGTTGTCATCCTCGACATCGACGAGAAGAGCCTGGCGGAACGAGAGCAGGGCGGTGAAGGCCACTGGCCGTGGCCGCGTGACCGGCTTGCTCTCCTTATGGACAAGCTGTTCGACAAGTACGAGGTCGCCGTCGTCGGCTTCGACATCTTTTTCCCCGAGCGCGACGAGTCCTCCACCCGCGTGCTCGAGCAGCTCTCCGAGAGCGAGCTACGCGACCACCCCCAGTTCCGGACTGTCCTGGAGCAGCTGAAGCGGCAGCTCGACTACGACGACATCTTCGCCCGCAAGATCAGGGGCCGGCCGGTGGTGCTGGGCTACGTCTTCCTGGGAGAGGACTCTGCGACTCTCCAGAAAAAGGGGACACTGCCCGCGCCGATCTTGTCGTCCGACTCGTTCGCGGGCCGGACGGTGCCCACAATCCCGTGGGGCGGCTACACGGCGAATCTGGATGTCTTGCAGAAGGCCACGGCAGGCGGCGGCCATATCAATTCACGCCCCGATGCGGACGGCATCCACCGGCGCGTGCCGATGCTGGCCGAGTACGATGGTGCCTATTACGAGCCGCTGTCGCTGGCAACAGTACGGGTGCTGTTCGGTTCACCACCGGTGAAGCCGGTGTTTGCCAGTATCGCATCGGCAGGCAATGACGACCGCTATTCCGAACTCGAGCGGTTGGAGGTCGGACCGCTCAGAATTCCCGTGGATGACGAGGCGGCAGCGCTGGTGCCTTACCGGGGACACGAGAACAGCTTCAAGTATTTTTCCGTTGTGGACGTCCTGAACGAGCACATTGACCCGGCGGAATTGAAGGGCAAGATCGTACTGGTCGGCACCAGGGCTCCGGGCCTGAAGGATTTGAGGGCGACCCCTGTCGGCGCGGTTTATCCCGGGGTCGAAATTCACGCCAACATGATCTTGGGCATGCTCGACGGCAACATCAAGCAGCGCCCGCCGTACGTGGTGGGCGCAGAATTCCTGCTGCTGCTCGTCACGGGCCTGGCGATGGCCCTGCTGCTCCCGGTGTTTCCCCCCCTCGTGTCCACGCTCACGACGCTCGCGGTGCTCGCGGCGATGCTGGCGAGCAACGTCCTGTTGTTTCAGCACGCCGATCTCGTGCTGCCGCTTGCCTCCGGTCTCGTCATGGTCCTGGTGCTGTTTACGCTCAACATGGCCTACGGCTTCTTCGTCGAGGCGCGCGGCAAGCGCCAGATCACGGGACTGTTCGGGCAGTACGTGCCGCCCGAGCTCGTCGACGAAATGGCGCGGAACCCGGACCGCTTCAACATGGCGCCGCGCGCGCAGGAGCTGACGGTTCTGTTCTCCGACGTGCGCGACTTCACGTCCATCTCCGAGAGCCTGTCGCCGGAGGACCTGTCGATCTACATCAACGAGTACCTCACGACCATGAGCCTGGAAATCCGCGAACGGCACCGCGGCACCCTCGACAAGTACATCGGCGACGCGATCATGGCATTCTGGGGCGCTCCGGTCGCGGATCCGCAGCACGCGAAGAACGCGGTGCTTGCCGCGCTCGGCATGCAAAGCGAGGCGAAGGCGCTCAACGAAAAATTCAAGGCCCGGGGCTGGCGCACGCTCAAGATCGGCATCGGGGTCAATTCCGGCGTGATGCGCGTCGGCGATATGGGGTCGAAATTCCGCAAGGCCTACACCGTGATGGGCGACGCGGTGAATATCGCGTCGCGCCTCGAGGGCATCACAAAGCAGTATGGGGCTGATATCATGATCGGCGAGAGCACGCGAAAGCAGATATCCGGCGTTGTCCTGCGCGAGGTCGACCGAGTGCGCGTGAAAGGCAAGGACGAGCCGGTGACCATTTATGAGGCGCTCGGTCTGGAGGGGCAGGTAGATCAGGCCAGGGCGCAAGAGGGCTCCGGACAGTGGACTTTATGCGCTGTTCCTCGAGCGCATCGCGCACTATCGCGCGCATCCGCCCGGGGCGGACTGGGATGGCGCCTGGACCTTTGACACCAAGTAGCAGAGTCGCCCGGGGTGCCCGCCCGCAGGCGCGGACCCTGTTCCTGGCAGCACGCATCCGCGCCGATGGTGCGGCAAATTTCACTAACGGTAGTGGCGCGCGTTCTGCGATAGTTGGGGCAGCCCCGGCCGCCTGGACCTCGGAAGTCCCCGGGACGGTAGGAATTCACGCTGCACTGGCACGATTCTCGCTCGGTTGGGAAGGTTCCGAGGCAGCGCGTCCAGGGTTGACCTATTGCCGCTGCGCGGCGCGCCACGGGGATCGTGGAACAGCTGCGAGCGGCGCAAACTTGAACGGGTGGGGGGCCTTATGAGCACCGTACTTCAGAGCAAGCCGGCGAGCCATGAAGGCCTGGCGGACAAGCTGAACTTTCAGCACAAGCTGCAGGCGGTCACCAACAGGATCCATGCGACAAAAAACATCGACGAGATCATCCTCGAGCTGTCGCAGGAGCTGTGCGGCCTGTTCAACGCCGACCGGCTGACGATCTATCTCGCGAGCGAGGACCGGGGCTCGATCGTCTCCAAGGTCAAGACCGGGCTGAATTCCTTCAAGGACATCAAACTGCCGGTGAACGAGCAGTCGATCGCCGGCTTCGTCGCCACCAACAAGCGCGTGGTCAACATCCGCGACGTCTACGACGACGTGGAGCTGAAGTCCTACAGCCCCCAGCTCAACTTCCTCAAGGCGGTCGACGCCAAGACCGGCTACCGGACCAAGCAGATGCTGGTCGCGCCCGTGACCGAGGGCAAGGGGAAGGAGCTGATCGGCGTGGTGCAGATCATCAACTACAAGGGAGGCCCGACGTTCCCGCCGGCCATGGAAGAAGGCGTGGTGCATCTGTGCGAGACGCTCGCGATCGCGTTCCGCCAGCGCCAGGGCTCGATGATGCAGGTGCGCGGCAAGTACGACGGGCTCGTCACCAGCGCGGTGATCTCGGCGGAAGAGCTGGAGCTCGCGCAGCGCTCGGCGCGGCGCAAGAATCTCGACATGGAAACGGTGCTGATCGAGGAGTTCAAGGTCAAGCTCCCCGCGCTGGGCGAGGCGCTCGCCGCCTATTTCGGCGTTCCCTACGAGCCATTCAAGGCGGACCGCATCAAGTCGCCCGAGCTCATCAAGAACATGAGCCGCGACTTCTGCAGGACCAATCACTGGGCCCCGATCGAGGACAGCAGGGAAGGCATCGTGATCGTGGCCACGGACCCCGAGCGGATCAAGGCCTCGAGGATGGTCAGCAACATCTACCCCAAGGGCAAGATCGTCTATCGGGTGATCACCAACCGCGAGTTCGAGCAGACGCTCGACCAGCTCTTCGGCGGCGGCGGGCTGGGCGGCGATCCCGGCGAGATCGGCGACATCCTCGGCTCGCTCGATGAGGACGAGGGCGTGGTCGTCGAAGGCATGGAGGACGTCGCCTCGGCCGCCGCCGACAACGAGGTGGTCAAGCTCGTCAACAAGGTGATCATCGACGCCTACCAGCAGGGCGCCTCGGACATCCATGTCGAGCCCTATCCAGGCAAGGCCAAGACCGAGATCCGCTTCCGCAAGGA
>JAHZNX010000160.1 GCA_020028375.1 Betaproteobacteria bacterium
CCACACCAGGCTTTCGAACATCTTCTGCGTCGGCTGCAGGGCGCCCGGCAGCTCCCCGAGCACCGATCCGCGGTGCGCGGCAAGCGCCTCCAGGTCGAGAACCTGCCCGCCGGCATCCTGTATTGCGCGCAGCAGGCGGCTCTTTCCGCTGCCGGTCAGTCCGCACAGGACGCGCAAGCGGAACCTGCGCGGCAGGCGCTCGAGGTCCGCGACCACCGCCCTGCGGTAGGCGCGGTAGCCGCCGTCGAGCCGGCCGACCCGCCAGCCGACCTGATGCAGCACGTGCGCGAACGCGTCGCTGCGGCTGCCGCCGCGCCAGCAGTAGACGAGCGGCCGCCACTCGCGCGGCCGGTCGAGAAAGCGCTCGTTCAGGTGCCGCGCGATATTGGCGCTCACCAGCGCCGCGCCGATTTTCTTGGCCTCGAACGCGGAGCGCTGCTTGTAGATCGTCCCGACGCGCGCGCGCTCGGCGTCGTCGAGGACGGGGCAGCTGATCGCGCCGGGGACGTGATCCTCGGCGAACTCGCCCTCGGAGCGTACGTCGATGACCTCGTCAAAATCGGGCAGGTGTGCTACGGTTGCCGTGGCCGGTCCTCGCACGGGGATCCTGGTTTTTTCTGCGCGCACCGGAGCATAGTTTACGGGAAATCATGAACAAGCCTATTGAAGCAGGCACGATCCGGCTGACCCAGCTCGCGCACGGCGGCGGGTGAGGCTGCAAGCTCACGCCAGCGTTGCTGAGCGAAGTGCTTGCGGGGTCGCCGCTGGGCAGGATGTGGCCCAATCTCCTGGTCGGTCACGAGACGAGTGACGACGCGGCGGTGTATCGCCTTAACGAGTCCCAGGCCCTGGTCGCGACCACGGATTTCTTCACGCCCATCGTGGACGATCCCTACGATTTCGGGCGCATCGCAGCGACCAACGCGATTTCGGACGTCTACGCGATGGGCGCGCGTCCCATCATGGCGCTGGCGCTGCTCGGCGTGCCGCTCGGGAAGCTGCCGACGTGGGCGGTACAGCGTATCGTCGCCGGTGGCCACGACGTGTGCGAGCAGGTGGGCGTGCCGATCGCCGGCGGGCACTCGATCGATTCACCCGAGCCGCTCTACGGGCTGGTGGCGCTGGGCCTGATCGATCCCGCCAAGGTCAAGCGCAACGACCGCGCCAGGGCGGGCGACGTCCTGATCCTCGGCAAGGGACTCGGCATCGGCGTGATGGGCGCCGCGCTGAAGAAGGGAGAGCTGAAGGACAAGGCCTATCGCCAGATGCTGGAGACCGCGACACAGCTCAACACGCCGGGGCTCAAGTTCGCGGAGATGGAGGGAGTGCACGCGCTGACCGATGTCACCGGCTTCGGTCTCCTCGGGCACCTGCTCGAAATCTGCCGCGGCTCGAAGCTCCAGGCGCGGCTCGAGTTCGAGCGCGTTCCGATCCTCTCGGCGGCGCGCCACCTGGTGGAGGCCGGCTACGCGACCGGCGCCTCGGACCGCAACTGGGCAAGCTGCCAGGAGGAGGTAGCGCTGCCGGCGGAATGGCCGCAATGGCGCCGCAAGATCCTGACCGACCCGCAGACCAGCGGCGGCCTGCTCGTCGCCTGCGATTCCGCGACCGCGCCCGCCGTGCTGGAAGTATTCAAGAGCGAGGGGTTTACGCAAGCAGCGGCGATTGGCTCGTTCGGCGCCGGCGCGCCCCGCGTGGTCGTCGCGTAACGGCGAATCGCCGCGTTGCTCGTCAGTCGTCGGCCGTCACTTCTTGAGCAGCGGGCGCAGCTCCTTCCACACCGTCTCGAGCATCAGCGGCTGCGCCGCCGCGGTCGGATGGATGCCGTCGCCCTGAAACAGCTCCCGGTTCTCGGAAAAGCCATCCAGCAGATACGGCACCAGCGGCAGCTTGCGGCTGCGCGCGACCGCGCCGAAAACGTCGTGGAACTTCGCGGTGTACTCCATGCCATAGTTCGGTGGCAGGCGGATTCCCACCAGGAGCACGCGCGCCTGGCGGCGGCGGCACGCATCGCTGATCGCCTCGAGATTGCGGCGGATCGACTCCGGGTCCGCCCCGCGCAGTCCATCGTTCGCTCCCAGCTCGAGTATGACGAGTGCGGGGCGGTGCGTCTTGAGCAGGGCGTCGATGCGATTGCGGCCGCCGACGGTGGTTTCCCCGCTGATGCTCGAGTTGACTACCTTATAATCCAGCTTATCCGCGCGCAGGCGTTGCTCGAGCAGCTGCACCCAGCCCTGTTCCCGGGGCAGGCCGTATCCCGCCGACAGACTGTCGCCCAGGACCAGAATGGTCGCGGCGGAGGAAGCCGCGGCCGCAGCCGCCAGCGCGCACGCAAACACTAGGCGCACCACGATGTCGAACAGCCGCGCGCAGATCATCCTCAGGGCCTCGGGAATCGGCAAGCAGGTTACCACCGGCACTACAGAACTGACCATTCTGAGCGACGTGAGTTTCGAGGTCCGCGGCGGCGAGGCGGTCGCGATCGTCGGAGTGTCGGGATCTGGAAAGTCCACCTTGCTTGGCCTGCTGGCGGGGCTCGATACCCCGAGCACGGGGGCGGTCGGCATCGACGGGCATGACCTCTACGCGCTCGATGAGGATGGCCGCGCCGCGCTGCGCGGGCAGATGGTCGGATTCGTGTTCCAGTCGTTCCAGCTGCTGCCGGCGATGACCGCGCTGGAAAACGTGATGCTGCCGCTCGAGCTTGCCGGATGGGCGGAAGCGGCGGCGCCGGCGCGGGCGATGCTCGCGCGCGTGGGCCTCGCGGAGCGCTTGCATCATTATCCCAAGCAGCTTTCCGGAGGCGAGCAGCAGCGCGTGGCGATCGCGCGCGCGTTCGTGACCCGTCCCAAGCTTCTCTTCGCCGACGAGCCGACCGGCAATCTGGATGCGGCGACGGGCGGCCAGGTGATCGATCTCCTGTTCGAGTTGAACCGCGAGAGCGGCACGACGCTGCTGCTCGTGACCCACGACGAGGCGATTACCGGGCGCTGCGACCGCGTGCTGCATCTCGCCGCCGGCCGTTTGCAGGCATGAAAGTCGCGCAGGAAATTCGTCTGGCGTGGCGGCTGCTCGCGCGCGACTGGCGCGCGGGGGAGATCACGCTGATCGCGGCCGCGATCGTGATCGCCGTCGCCGCCGTCACCACCGTCGGCTTCTTCACCGACCGCGTGCAGCGGGTGCTCGAGCTCGAGGCCAACCGGCTGCTGGGGGCCGATCTCGTGATCTCCGACTCCCGCCCGCTCGACCCGGAGCTGCGGCGGGAAGCCTCACGTCGCGGGCTCGCCGCGATCGAGGTTCTGCGCTTTCCCAGCATGGTGATGCTGCGCGACCGCGCCGTCCTGGCGGAGGTCAAGGTGGTCTCCCCCGGCTACCCGCTGCGCGGAGAACTGCGCATCGCCGAGCGCCTGTTCGGTACCGACCGCGTCGCCGGGACGATTCCCGGTCCGGGGACGGTGTGGGTGGACGAGCGGCTGCATACCTCGCTCGATATCTCGGCGGAGGACCGCGTCGGGCTGGGCAACAGCCGGTTCGCGGTCGGGGCTGTGGTCACCCACGAGCCCGGGGTGGAGCTGGGATTCCTGAGCGGCGCGCCGCGCCTCGTCCTGAACGCCCACGACCTCGCGGCGACCGGTCTGGTGCAACCGGGCAGCCGCGTCCGCTACCGGTTGCACATTGCCGGTAACAGCGAAGCGGTGGAGGCGTACCGGGCCTGGGCGCAGCCGCGGCTGCGGGCGGGCATCCGCATCGAGGGCGTGCGCGACGCCCGCCCCGAGGTCCGCTCGGCGCTCGAGCGCGCCGAAAAATATCTCAACCTGGCGGCGCTGACGAGCGTGCTGCTCGCCGCGGTCGCAATCGCCCTCGCGGCGCGGCGCTACCTGCAGCGCCACCTCGACGGCTGCGCGATGATGCGCTGCCTCGGCGCGAGCCAGGCCCTGATCATCCGGCTCTACGCCGCGCATTTCATGGTGCTGGGCGCGCTCGCCGCGGCGGCCGGGACCGCCATCGGGGCGGGCGCCCAGGCGGTGCTGGTTGCCTGGCTCGGCCAGGTGGTCACGGTGACGCTGCCGGCGGCGAGCCCCGCGCCCGCGCTCCACGGAGCCGCCGTGGGATGGCTGCTGCTGCTGGGCTTTGCGCTGCCGCCGGTCGTAAGCCTCGCCCAGGTGCCGACGCTGCGGGTGTTGAGGCGAGAGCTCGGCTTTCCCCGCAGCCCGGGACTGTTTGCGTATGCGCTCGGCATGGCGGTCATCGCCGCGATGATCCTGTGGCGGGCGCAGGAGCTGCGGCTCGGGCTGACCGTGCTCGGCTGGTTCGTCGCGGCCATGGCCATCGCGTGCGCGCTGACCTGGCTGCTGCTGCGCGCGGTGGGGACGCTGCGCACGCGCGGCGTCTCGTGGCGATTTGGCGTCGCGAATCTGCGGCGCAGGACAGGCAGCACAATCCTCCAGGTCGTGGCGCTCGCGCTCGGCATCATGGCGCTGCTCACGCTGACCCTGATCCGCGGCGATCTGCTGCGCACGTGGCGCGAAAGCCTGCCGCGGGACGCCCCCAACCGCTTCATCGTCAACATCCAGCCGGACCAGGTCGCGGCCATCGGGCGCTTTCTCGAGGAGCGCGGCACGGCCGCCCCGGAGCTCTTTCCGATGGTGCGCGGGCGGCTCGTCGAGATCGGCGGACGTAGCGTGACGGCGGACGACTACGCGGACGAGCGGGCGCGGCGCCTCATCACGCGGGAGTTCAACCTGTCGTGGGCCACCCGCCTGCAGCCGGACAATCGCATCGTCGCCGGAACCTGGTGGGAGCGCGCCCCCGCGCGCACGGACCAGTTTTCGGTGGAGCGCGGCCTCGCCGAAGCGCTCGGCATCGGCATGGGCGACGCGCTCACTTTCGACATCGCGGGAGCCGCGGTCACCGCCACGGTGACGAGCCTGCGCAGCGTGGACTGGGACAGCTTCAATGTGAATTTCTTCGTCGTGGCGCCGCCCGGGCTGCTCGAAGGATATCCCGCGACTTACGTCACGAGCTTTCACCTGCCGGGGGGGCGGGTCGAAGTGCTCAACGCGCTGGTAAAGGCCTTTCCCAATATCGTCCTCATCGACGTCGCGCAGGTGCTCTCCCAGGTGCAGCGGATGATGGACCACGCCGCGCGGGCGGTGCAGTTCGTGTTCCTGTTCACGATTGCCGCCGGCCTGGTGGTGCTCTACGCGGCCGTCGCCAGCACCCAGGACGAGCGGCTCTACCAGGCAACCGTCATGCGCACGCTGGGCGCAAGCCGCGTGCAGATCCGCCGCTCTCACCTCGCAGAGTTTGGTCTGACCGGCGCGGCGGCAGGCTTCGTGGCCGCGGCGGGCGCAAGCGGGCTTGCCTACTACATCGCGCGGCAGTTCCTGCATCTCGCCTATGCGCCGGACCCGGCGGTATGGCTGATCGGGATCGCCGGGGGCGCGCTGGGGGTCGCGGCGGCCGGCTACCTCGGCACGCGGAGCGTGCTGAATGTGGCGCCGCTCAAGGCGCTGCGGGCTCTCGGCTGATATAATTCG
>JAHZNX010000161.1 GCA_020028375.1 Betaproteobacteria bacterium
AGGGCGATCTCCGGGTCTTCTTCTCGAACTGGCTGGCGGGGAGCCTCACCGGCCTCGCGCTGGTAGCGCTGTTCTGGCCGCTCCTCTCGGCGGGCATAACCCGGCTGCGCGCGGGGCTCGCCGCCGGGCGCCCCGGCTGAGATAAAATCACCCAGCGGGCCAAGGTCACGGCGAGACTGGCCCCGGGCGCCTATATTCTGTGGCCCATCAGAGACTTATCGGATAAACCCGCCAAGGAGAGAGTCATGGGAAACGTCGAGAACCCAGTCGCTGCTACCCCTGCGGAGGTGCAGCTCGTTCGGGAAATGACCGACGGCTTTCAGCTGGTCATCGATGCCCTCAAATTGAACGGCATCGACACGATCTTCGGTCTGCCCGGCATCCCGATCACCGACCTCACCCGCAAGGCGCAGGCCGCGGGCATGCGCGTGATTTCGTTCCGCCACGAGCAGAACGCCGGCAACGCCGCCGCCATCGCCGGCTTCCTGACGCAAAAGCCGGGCATCTGCCTGACGGTGTCGGCCCCCGGCTTCCTGAACGGCCTGACCGCGCTCGCCAACGCCACCACCAATTGCTTTCCGGTGATCCTCATCAGCGGCTCCAGCGAGCGCGAGATCGTCGACCTCCAGCAGGGTGACTACGAGGAGATGGACCAGCTCGCCATCGCCAAGCCGCTCGCCAAGGCCGCGTTCCGCGTGCTGGAGGCCGGGGACATCGGCGTGGGCATCGCGCGCGCCATCCGCGCCGCGGTCTCCGGCCGCCCGGGCGGGGTCTACCTCGACCTGCCGGCGAAGCTCTTCGCCCAGACCCTGGACGCGGAAGCCGGCAGGCGGTCGCTCATCAAGGTCGTCGACCCGGCGCCTCGCCAGATCCCGGCCAAGGATGCCGTACAGCGCGCCCTCGATTTGCTGAAGGGCGCCAAGCGTCCGCTGATCATCCTCGGCAAGGGCGCGGCCTACGCCCAGGCCGACGCGGATATCCGCGCGCTCATCGAGCGCTCCGGCATCCCCTATCTGCCGATGTCCATGGCCAAGGGCCTGCTGCCCGATACGCACGAGC
The DNA here is from genome assembly GCA_020028375.1 of Betaproteobacteria bacterium. Classification (GTDB taxonomy): domain Bacteria; phylum Pseudomonadota; class Gammaproteobacteria; order Burkholderiales; family SG8-41; genus SG8-41. Next base: position 1,060 of record JAHZNX010000161.1, read on the forward strand.
AGTGCGCTTCCGCCGCCCGTTCCTTCGTGCTGCCCGAGGCCGACGTGGTGATGCTGATCGGTGCGCGCCTCAACTGGCTGCTCTCGCACGGCAAGGGCAAGACCTGGGGCGGCAAGGGCCACAAGGACTGGGGCGGCCAGAAGTTCATCCAGGTCGACATCTCGCCGCTGGAGGCGGACAGCAACGTCCGCATCGACGCTCCGGTGGTCGGCGACATCGGTTCCTGCGTGTCGGCCCTGCTCGCGGGCATCGGCGCCAGCTGGCCCAAGCCGCCGGCGGAGTGGCTCGCCGCCGTCGCCGAGCGCAAGAAACAGAACATCGCCAAGATGGCCGAGACGCTCGCCAAGAACCCGGCGCCGATGAATTTCCACAGCGCGCTCAACGTGGTGCGCGACATCGTGAAGGCCAACCCGGACGCCATACTGGTCAATGAAGGCGCCAACGCGCTCGACTTCACCCGCAGCATCGTCGACATGTACCAGCCGCGCAAGCGCCTGGACGTCGGCACCTGGGGCGTGATGGGCATCGGCATGGGCTTTGCCGTCGCGGCTGCCGTGGTAAGCGGCAAGCCGGTCATCGCGGTCGAGGGCGACAGCGCCTTCGGCTTCTCCGGCATGGAAGTCGAGACCCTCTGCCGCTACAACCTGCCGGTGTGCGTTGTGGTCTTCAACAACAACGGCGTCTATCGCGGCACGGACGTCAATCCGGCAGGCGGCCCGGATGTGGCGCCCACCGTGTTCGTCAAGGGCGCGCGCTACGACAAGCTGATCGAGGCCTTTGGCGGCGTGGGCGTGCACGCAACGACCCCGGCCGAGTTGCGCAAGGCGATGGAAGAAGCCATCCGCTCGCGCAAGCCGACGCTCATCAATGCCGTCATCGATGAAACCGCCGGCACCGAAAGCGGCCGCATCACGAGCCTGAATCCGAGCGCGAAAAAGAAATAGGGGTTATTGGAGATCAGAATGGAAGCACTGAAGGGAATCCGGGTTCTCGACCTTTCGCACGTGCAGGCGGGCCCCACGGGTACGCAGCTGATGGCCTGGCTGGGTGCCGACGTGATCAAGGTGGAGCCGCCGACGGGCGACATCACGCGCGGGCAGCTGCGCGACGTGCCGAATGCAGACAGCCTGTATTTCACCATGCTCAACTGCAACAAGCGCTCGATCACGGTGAACATGAAATCGCCCGGGGGCAAGCAGGTGATCACCGAACTGCTCGGGAAATCCGACGTCGTGATCGAGAATTTCGGTCCCGGCGTGATCGACCGGCTCGGCTTTTCCTGGGAGAAGGTGCGTGAGATCAATCCGCGCGTGGTGATGGCCTCGATCAAGGGCTTCGGCTCGAGCGGGCCGTATGCCGAGTTCAAGGCGTACGAAAACGTGGCGCAGGCAATGGGCGGTGCGATGAGCGTCACCGGCGTGCCCGAGGGACCGCCGTTCGTGACCGGCGCGCAGATCGGCGACACCGGAACGGGGCTGCACATGGTGATCGGCGTCCTCGCGGCGCTCCACCATCGAAACCGGTCGGGCAAGGGGCAGTACGTCGAGGTGGCCATGATGGACGGCGTCATGAATCTGTGCCGCGTCAAGTTCCGCGACCACCAGCGCCTCACTCGCGGGCCGCTCACGGAGTTTTCGGTGCCGACCCGGCAGGGGATGGGCGACGTGCCGCGCGGGGGCAACGACTCCGGCGGCGGCCAGCTCGGCAACGCGATCCATTGCAAGCCCCTCGGGCCGAACGACTATCTTTACGTCGTCGTGCAGGAGGTCGTTTGGGAAGCGCTTGCCAACAAAGTCGGGGGCGAGTCGTTTGCCAAGGACCCGCGCTTCGCCATGATCGGAGAGCGGCGCAAGAACCAGAACGAGATGTGGAAGCGCCTGAACGAGTTCGCGTCGAAATACACCAAGCGCGAGCTGATGGCACTTCTCAATGAGCTCGACGTGCCCTGCGGTCCGATCATGGGCACCGAGGACCTCGCGAACGACGAGCACGTGCGCGGACGCGAGATGTGGGTCGAGCTCGATCACCCGCAGCGCGGCAAGTGGTGGAACGTGGGCATGCCGATCAAGCTCTCGGAGTCGCCCGCTCGCATCGAGCGCTCGCCGCTGCTCGGCGAGCACACCGAGGGGGTCCTGAAGGAGGTGCTCGGCTACAGCGAGGAGAAGATCGCGCAGCTGAAGCAGGCGGGCGCGTTTTCCAACCCGCCCAAGAAAACCGCTTGAGCGGAGCGCAGGTACGCGCCCGCACAGCCTCCGGCGCGTTGGAACGGACAGCCTGCCGTTCAACGCGCCGTTTCATTTAGAGAACGGAGACGAAAAGTGAGAATCGCAATCATCGGTCAGCAGGATTTCGGGAAGGCCGTTCTCGAGGCGTTCCTCGCCCGCAAGGATGACGTCGCGGGCGTCTTTTGCGCCCCGGAAAAGCCCGGCGCCAAGGCCGATCCCCTGCGGGTGGCCGCGGAGGAGAAGGGGCTCAAGGTGCTCCAGTTCAAGTCGCTGCGCGAAGCAGAGGCGCACGAAGCCCTGACGAACCTCAAGGCCGAACTCGGAATCATGGCCTACGTGCTGCAGTTCGCGCCCGACACCCTGGTCCGGATCCCGCGACTAGGGACGATCCAGTTTCACCCGTCGCTCCTGCCCAGGTACCGCGGGCCCTCGTCGATCAACTGGCCGATCATCCGCGGCGACACCCGCACCGGTCTCACCATCTTCCGTCCCACGGAGGGTCTCGACGAGGGGCCGATCGTGCTGCAGAAGAAGTGCGAGATCGGGCCGGACGAGACCATCGGCGACGTCTACTTCAACAAGCTCTTTCCGATGGGCGTCGCGGCCATGCTGGAGGCGGCCGATCTCGTCGTCTCGGGCAAGCACAAGGAGACCCCGCAGGACGAGTCGCAGGCGAGCTATGAAGGGTGGTGCCGGGACGCCGAGGCGCGCATCCACTGGGCGCACCACGTCGATTTCGTCTACAACCTCATCCGCGGCTGCAACCCGGCGCCGGGGGCGTGGACTTTGCTCAACGGCAAGAAACTGCAGATTTTCGACGCGCGCAAGCACGTCGCGCGGCGCTATGCCGACGTCAAGGGCAAGGTGGGCGAAGTATCCGACGTCACCGAAGCCAGCTTCAAGGTGACCGCGCAGGGCGGCGTGATCGAAGTGCTGCGCGCGCGGGGGGAGGAAGGGAAAAAACTCTCCGGCGGCGAGTTCGCCCGCTCCGCGGGATTTGCCTCCGGCAGCGTGCTCGGCAATTAGCAGGCCCTGCGCATTCCCCTCCGGCCGGCGCGTTCGCGGTCCGGGCGTCCTGTTCTTCCCCGCGTTCTTGCGCGGATACGGCGCGCGTGTGCCGAAAAAACCGCTTCGATTCCGCGAATATCGTAAAATACATGAGTAGGCGGCGATAACCCGCTCGAAAATAACAAAAAACTCTGGAAGACGGATGAGTAGACTCGATATCTGGCGAGCCGGCTGGTAGTCCCGAGGTGCGATGGCCAATCTCAGTTCAGTGCTCGAGGTCGTGACCGCCACCCACCCCGGCATGGTGAGGTCGCACAACGAGGACAGCCTCGCGGCCGAAGCGGAGATCGGGCTGGCGGTGCTTGCCGACGGGATGGGCGGCTACAACGCCGGCGAAGTCGCCAGCGGCATCGCGGTGGAGATGGTCCGGACCGAGATGAAGAAGGCGCTCGCGAACAGAAAGCCCGAGACGCTCGATGGCGCGGACGCGGAGCGGCTGATCGAGGCGCACGCGGCCCGCGCCAACACCGCAATCTACCGGGCGTCCCAGAGTCAGCCTCATTATTCCGGCATGGGCACGACGCTGGTGGTCGCCCTGTGGCACGACGACCGGCTCTCGGTCGGCCATATCGGCGACTCGCGCCTCTACCGGCTGCGCGACGGCGCGCTGGAGCAGATCACGCGCGACCATTCTTTGTTGCAGGAACAGATCGATAGCGGCATGATTACCCGGGAGCAGGCGCGGCACTCCCAGAACAAGAATCTGGTCACGCGCGCCGTCGGCATCGACCCCGAGGTGGAGACGGAGGTCCATACCTACTCCGTCCAGCCGGGTGATGTCTACCTGCTGTGCTCCGACGGGCTGTCCGACATGGTGACCGACGAGGATGTCCAGTTGACCCTGAGCTCGCTCGTCGCCAACCTGCCGCTCGCGGCGGAGCAGCTGGTGCAGCTTGCCAACGACAACGGGGGGCGCGACAACATCTCGGTGATACTGGTGCGGATCGCGAAGCGTTACCCGGCGCGCACCGGCGTGCTGGATAAAGTGAAGGCTTGGTTCAAATAGAAGGCGGGGATACCACCATGGCGAAGTTGATTCTCAGTCTGGAAGGATCGGTGATCAGGGAGGTTCCTCTCGACAAGGAACGCATCACGATCGGGCGCAGGCCGCAGAACGACATCCAGATCGAGAACCTGGCGGTGAGCGGCGAGCATGCCTGCATCGTCA
>JAHZNX010000162.1 GCA_020028375.1 Betaproteobacteria bacterium
GCGAGAACCTTGCTGGTCTGGCTGCCGAGCAGCAGGCGCGAGATGCCCCGCCGGCTGTGCGAGGCCATGACGATCAAGTCGCAGCGCCTGCGCCGCGCCTCCTTCACGATCTCGTCATACGGGTGCGCGGCCATGACGTAGCGCACGCTCGCCCGCACCCCCGCCGCGCGCGCCGCTTTCTTCACCGCGCCGAGGTAGCGGGCCGCGGTCCGCTTCACCGCCGCATTGTGCTCCTTCGGCGAGAGCAGCTCGGGCGGCACGTACTCGCCGTACATCGGCAGCTGCCACGGCGGTCCCACGTAGAACCCGATGACGCGCGCCTTCTGCTCCCGCGCGAACTGCACGGCGCGCCTGAGCGCCCTGCGCGCGGGCGCGGAGCCGTCGGTCGGAACCAGGATTCGCTTGAACATGGATCAACGGCAAACCAGTACCGGCACTTTCGCGTGCGCGAGCACCTTGCTGGTTTCGCTCCCCAGGAGCAACCGCGATATCCCGCGCCGGCCATGCGTGGCCATGAGGATCAGGTCGCAATGGTTCCGGCTCGCCGCCTCGACGATCCTGGCGTACGGGTAATCGTCCTGGCTGAAGGAAGTGGTGCAGGGCACGTTGGCCTTTGCCGCCTCCTTGCGCACCGAATCGAGAATCTTCGTTGCGGCCTTCCTCACGCTGGCGGCATGCTCCTCCGGTGACACGACGCGATAGGGAATGGAATCGTCACCCCCCCGCGGCTTCCAGGTCGGGCCGATGTAAATGCCCGTCACGCGCCCCTTCTGCTCCTTGGCGAGCTGAACCGCCCGCTTGACCGCCTTGTGCGAAAGGGGAGAGCCGTCGGTGGGTACCAGTATGTTTCTGAACATGGCAAGCCTCCTGTCATCTGCGAGAAGTCCCGCTGCCTAAGCCGCAGCATCCGATCATGGGAATAATCTAATCCTGTGGTGGAGGCCGGTATTGATGCAGATCAACCGGCCGTTCACACCACCCGATCGAGCGGCAGCTGGAACAGCCGGATGCGGTCGTCGGGGCGCTTGATTTCTGCGTTGGCCGCGCTGATCGCCTCGATCAGTTTCTCGAGCGGGCCCTCTTCCTTGAACGCGATCATCAGCACGGCGTTGGTGCTGGCGAAGCTGCCCGCGCCGAGATGCGGCTCCGTGCCGTGGCCCTTGCCCTGGGCCTTGTCCCAGCGCGTGAAGTAGTCGATCCCGGCGGTCTCGAGCAGGCGGATGACGCGGGCGCTGTAATAGTCGTTGTGGACGATAAAAGCCATCTTCATGGCGCTGCCTCCGGGAGGTCCAGAATCAGGAATAGGCGATGCATTTTTCGCACGACGTGCCGCTCACGTCCTTGCGCAGGTGGGCCGCGCGGAGCTTCACGAACGGCTCGGAGTTCCACGCTTCCATGAAGGACTGCTGGTTGAGGTCGCCCATGGTCCAGCTCGAGGTCGCGTCGAAGCAGCACGCCGAAAGCCTGCCCTCGGCCGTGACGTGACCCTCGGTGAACGCCGACCAGCACGGCAGCGGCTCGCGCAGCGCCCCGATCCGCCCCTGGTTGCCGGCGGTGGGACGGTAGCCGAGCTCCTCCTCACGCTGGGTGGCGAACGCACCCATCGAATAAAGCGGGAGCCAGTAATGCTGGTCCACGTACGGCCGCACCCGCTCGGCGAGCAGCCGCTCCATTTTCTCCTGCTGCGCTCCGTCGTACTGGATGGAGGACGCGTAGAGGCCGATCTTGTAGCCGCCGCGCTGCCGCACCTCCCAGGCCGACCGGATGTTCTCGAGCGCGCGCCGGAACAGGCGCCCCGCAACGCCCATGATCTTCTCGAACTGGACTTCGTCGGCGGCATTGACCGACCATTTGAGCGAGTCGAGCCCCGCCTTCATGCATTCCTCGACCGCCTCGGGGAAGGACATCGAGGCGTTGGAGGTGAGGAAGACGTAGGGCATCGCGATCTCGCGCTTCAACCAGGTGATGCAATCCACCAGCAGCCGCGGGTTCATGAAGGATTCGCCGAGGTAGAACACCCCGATCTCCTCGACCCCGGCCTCCCGCATCTCGCGGGTCACGCGCTTGAAGAGATCGAGGCCCATGTCCCACTTGGGCTGCACCTCGCGCGTGCGCAACGCGCAGAATCCGCAGCGGTAGTTGCAGCGCGGCGAGATCTCGATCTTGACGCTCTTCGGCGCGGGCGGGGCCGCCTTCAGGTATCCGGGCGGTATCCGCGTCGTATTGTCGATCCGGTCGGTGATGCTGTGCATATGAGGGCTCGGGACGCGCTCCGCCTCGGATGCAGCCACCATAGGGGAAGCGCGCCCGTGCCGCACCGTCATCGACCATCTTTCTTGATCCAGATCAAAAAGGCGCCCTGCTTGATCTAGGTCAAGGAGCGGCACCGGGCCCGCGCTACGATGGCCGCGAGCAGGCATCACGATCGCCGAAGCGGGCCGCGCAAGCGCGGCTGACAATTGAAGGAGACAGTCATGGCAAATATCACACGTTACGATCCGTTCAACGACCTCGACGACATCTTCAAGGGCCTGTTCGTGCGTCCGATGCGCTTTGATCTCGATGTGGCGCCACAGATGCGCATGAAGATCGACGTCACCAGGGCCGACGACACCTATACCGTGAAGGCCGATATCCCGGGCGTCAAGAAGGATGACATCCAGGTGTCGGTGGACGGAAACGAGGTGACGATCAGCGGCGAGATCAAGAAGGAAACCGAGGAAAAGAAGGGCGAGGAAGTGCTGCGCAGCGAGCGCTATTACGGCAAGATCTCGCGCAGCTTCGCGCTGCCGCACGACGTCGACGAGGCGAAGGTGGTGGCGAAGTACGCCGACGGCGTGCTGAAGGTGACGCTGCCGATGAAGGGCAAGGCCGCCACCAAGAAGATCACTGTCAACTGAGCAGGAGGCGCGAGTGATCGCTCTCAGGACCCGCAAGCCGGTTCGCGCAAGGCCCGGTGCCGCCGGCCAGCCCGCTCTCTGCGGTTGCGGAGTGCAGGTGGACGCGGAAGAGCGGCTGCATTTGATCAACGCGTGCGCGTTCTTCAGGGCCGAGCGGTTCCGGGCGGCCGATCCGGGAAGCGTCCGCGGGGACGACGTGCTGAAGGCGGCGCGGGATGTCGACTCGGCCCTGCGAGGGCGCAGAAAATCCAAGAAACGGTGATGCCGCGCTACATCGCGATCCTGCTGCTCGCTACGGGTGGGTTGGGCATCGCGGCCCCGGGGTGGAGCGCGGATGTACCCGACCTCGAGCGTGGGCGCGCGCTCTACGAGAATCATTGCGTCGTGTGCCACACTCCCAAGGTGCACCGGCGCGTACCGGCGCTGCCCCTTGGTATCGACGATCTGCGATTTATCGTGACGCTTTGGGCATCCCAGCAGGGGCTGCGTTGGAACCGCGATGAAATCGAGGACGTCGTCTTCTACCTCGACCGTACGCACTACCGGTTCGTCAAGTAATTAGCCCGGCGCTTCACGGCACGGCGGTACGGGCCCTGGACTGAGGCTGTTCGCGGCGCCGCCGCGCGGCTAGACTGACGCCCGTGACCGCCGACCCCGCCATGCGCCATTATTTCGCGCCGCTGTTCGAGCCGGCTGCAGTCGCGATCGTCGGGGCGAGCGAACGCAAGGGCTCGGTCGGCTCGGTGCTGATCGAGAACATGCTCGCCGCGGACTACCGTGGACATCTCTACGCGGTGAACCCGAAGCACCGCGAGGTGCGCGGCGTGCCGTGCTTTCCGGCGATCGGGGAAGTTCCGCGGAGAGTGGACCTTGCCGTGATCGCGACGCCGGCGCCCACCGTGCCCGGGATCATCGAGCAGTGCGGCGCAGCGGGAGTGCGCGCGGCGGTCGTGATCAGCGCCGGCTTCTCCGAATCCGGGCCCGCCGGCGCAAAGCTCGAGCGCGCGCTGCTCGAGAATGCGCGCCGTCACCGGTTGCGCGTACTCGGCCCCAATTGCCTTGGCATCATGCGGCCCGACATTGGGCTCAATGCGACGTTCGCGCGCGGGCACGCAAGGCCGGGATCGCTCGGGCTGATTTCGCAGTCGGGCGCGGTCTGCACGGCGATGCTCGATTGGGCGGCCGCGCACAAGGTGGGCTTTTCCTGCGTGGTGTCGCTCGGTGGCTCGACCGATGTGGACTTCGGTGAACTCGTGGACTACCTCGTCAATGATCCGAAGACCGGGCACATCCTGCTCTACATCGAGGGCGTGCGCGACGCGCGGCGTTTCGTGAGCGCGCTGCGCGCCGCGGCGCGGGTGAAACCAGTGATCCTGATGAAAGTCGGGCGCCATCCGGCCGGCTCGCGCGCGGCGGTGTCGCATACCGGGGCGCTGGTGGGCGCCGACGACGTGTTCGAGGCGGTGGTGCGCCGGGCGGGTGTCGTGCGCGTGCATACCATCGGCCAGCTCGTCGCCGCCGCCCAGGCGCTCTCCTCGAACGTGCGGCCGCGCGGCGACCGGCTCGCGGTGATCACCAATGGCGGGGGCCCCGGCGTGATGGCGGCCGACCGCGCCAGCGATCTCGACATCCCGCTCGCGGAGCTTTCAAGTGCGGCGGTCGAGACGCTGAAGAAGGCGCTGCCGTCCAACTGGTCGCAGGGTAACCCGATAGACCTGATCGGCGACGCGGACGCGGAACGCTATCGGGGGGCGCTGGCCGCCTGTCTCGCCGACCCGGGCGTGGACGGCGTGCTGGTGATACTCGCGCCGCAGGCGATGACCGCGCCGCTGGAGGTGGCGCGCGCGGTCATCGAGTGCGCGAAGTCGAGTGACAAACCGCTGCTCGCCTGCTGGATGGGCGAAGAGCAGGTCGCCAAGGCCCGGCGGCTGCTCGCCGCGCATGGGGTTCCGACCTTTCGCACGCCTGACCCGGCGATTGAAATGTTCGCGCATGTCTCGGCGTTTTACCGCAACCAGAGAATACTCCTGCAAACGCCGGGACCGCTGTCGCACCACCCCGAGCCGGACGTCGCCGGCGCGCGGCTCGTGATCGAAAGCGCGCTGGCGGAACGCCGCACGGTGCTCTCCGAGATGGAGTCCAAGGCGGTGCTCGCCGCGTTCCACGTGCCGATTGCGAAGGCGGTGCGCGTGCATTCGGCGAACGAGGCGATGCTCGTCGCCGAGGAGACGGGATTTCCGGTGGTGATGAAGATTGACTCGCCCGACATCACGCACAAGTCCGACGTCGGGGGGGTGCGGCTCGGCATCGCGAACGCGCAGGCCGCGCAGGACGCGTACCGCGAGCTGACCGATGGCCTGAAACGGGTGCGGCCGGACGCGCACTTGAACGGCGTCATCGTCGAGCCCATGGTCGCGCGTCCGAACGGCCGCGAGCTGATGGTCGGCGTCGTGCACGACCGGATCTTCGGCCCGGCGATCACCTTCGGCACCGGCGGCACCGCGGTCGAGGTGCATGCCGACCGCGCGGTCGCCCTGCCGCCGCTGAACGGCATGCTGATCGAGGACCTGATCCGCGGCACCCGCGTGAG
>JAHZNX010000163.1 GCA_020028375.1 Betaproteobacteria bacterium
GTTCCACGATACAATTCCACCACAGTTCGGATACCCATGTCGAGCCGGACGGGTGCCGGCGCGCCACGATGAGCAAACCCATGCCCCTGCCCCTCGAAGGAGTGAAAGTGCTGGATTTCACCGCGGTCATGGCGGGCCCGTACTGCACGCTGATGCTCGCCGACATGGGGGCGGAAGTCACCAAGATCGAGACTTTTCCCGAAGGCGACGCCTCGCGGCACTTCGACCCCAAGGTGAACGGCGAGAGTTACTGCTTCGCGGTGCTGAACCGCAACAAGAAGAGCCTCGCCCTCAACCTCAAGGACGCCCGCGGCAAGGACGTCTTCATGAAGCTCGCGCGTGACGCCGATATTCTCGTCGAGAACTATCGGCCCGGCGTCACCCGCAATCTCGGCATCGACTACCCGGCGATCCAGGCGATCAACCCGGACATCATCTATGCTTCCATCTCCGGCTTCGGACAGACCGGTCCCTACAGCGGCAAAGGCGGCTTCGACATCATCGCCCAGGGCATGAGCGGCATCATGACGATGACCGGCGAGCCGGGCGGGCGCCCCGCCAAAGTCGGCATCGCGATGAATGATATCGCCGCCGGCACGACCGCGCTCTACTCCATACTCGGCGCCTACATCAAGCGGCTGAAGACCGGCGAAGGCGTCTACCTCGAGACCTCGCTCCTGGAGGCGGGGATGGCGTGGACGTTCTGGGAGTTCGGCGCCTATTTCGGCGGCGGCGAGGTCCCGATTGCGACCGGCACGCGCCACCGGCGCTCCACGCCGTACCAGGCCTACCGCACGCAGGACGCCTACGTCACGGTCGGCGCCAACAGCGAGAAACTATGGACGGCATTCTGCGCCGAAGTGCTGGAGCGCCCGGGACTGATGGAGGATGCGCGCTTCAAGACGCGCGCCGCGCGCCTGAAGAACATCGACGCGCTCCAGGACGAGATCGAGAAGGTGTTTGCCGCGCAGCCGACCGCGCACTGGGTGAAAAAGCTCGACTCCGCGGGCGTGCCGGGAGGGCCGGTCTTCAACTACGTGCAGGCGTTCGAGAACGAGCACGCGAAGGCGCGCGGCATGGTGGCGCAGATCGACCACCCGAGAATCGGGCGCATGAAGATCATCGGCAATCCCGTCAAGGCGAGCGCCGAGCTCGCGCGCTCGCGCGCGCCCGCGCCATGGCTCGGCCAGCACAGCGCCGAAGTGCTGAGGGGCCTCGGCTACAGTGACAGTGAGGTCGCCTCGCTCTTCGCGGGAGGCGTCACCTACGACCAGTACCGCGAAAAGGCTACCGCCTGAGATGTGCAGAGCTCTCGCCTACCTCGGGCAGCCGGTATTGCTCGACAACCTGCTCTACCAGCCCGACTCCGCGCTGGTGAAGCAGTCCTTCATGCCCAAGATGCTGCACGCGCTGAACCTCGCGGGATTCGGGATGCGAGCGTGGGACCGCGGCTCGCCGGATCCCCACAAGCCCTACAGCTACGCCTCGACCGCCCTGCCCGTGTTCGACCGCAACCTGAAGTCGCTCGCCGAGAAGATCCGCCCGACCTGCGTGCTCGGCCACGTGCGCGGCGTCGCCTACAACACCGAGGTCGAGATCTCGCTGCAGAACGTGCACCCCTTCGAGTTCCCCGGCGTGCGGCTCGCGCTGGCGCACAACGGCGACCTCGCGCGCTTCGCCGAGATGAAGCCGCACCTGCTTCAGTCGATCCACCCCGAGATCGCCATCCTGATCCGCGGCACGACCGACAGCGAGTGGATTTACGCCCTGATCGTGTCCCGGCTCGCGGATCCCCGTGGCGTCTGCTCGGCGGACGATCTGGTGCGCGCGGTGGATGAGGCTTTCGCGATCATTCGCCAGGCGCGCGAGCGGGCGGGAATCACCACTTCATCCTCGGTCAACCTGTTTCTCACCACGGGCGAACAGATCGCGGCCGTGCGCTATTGCTTCGATTTCGGCTGCTACCGCACCGAGGACCCGGGGAAAGTGCACGAGGCAAACCTCACCTTCCTGTCGCTTTGGTACACCTCGGGGACCGAGTACGGCTTCCACGACGGAGAATGGAAAATGACCGGCGGCGCGGACACGGCGGATTCCATCATGATCGCCTCCGAGCCGTTGACGCGAGACACCTCGACCTGGCTCGAGGTACCCGAATACTCGATGATCTACGCTGACACGCGCCCGGGCCGGCCGGTCGTCGAGATCCGCTATCTCGACTAGCGTCGCTGACTGCGTGAGGGATGATGGGTGACGAGCGATATCACGTCTGTCCCCGTCAGGCGGTGCGGCAGTCCTCCGTCGCCAGCGCGTGCTGCAGCTCTTCGGCCTGTTTCCGGTCCTTGCGCCCGCCCCGGATGCGCGACTGACTGATGAGGCGGGTAAGGTGATTGTTGGCGCGCGCGAGCGACTGCAGCAATTCGTGGTTGATCGCATTCTGGAACCTGGCTGCGACTCGGTCATCGCCGGTGAACAGCCGGTCGAACGCCGCTTTCCCGATCTCGAGCAGCGTTGCGCGCTCGCGCGCGACCGCGCTCAGACTGTGCGGCCGGTCCTCGATCAGCGCGATGGCCCCGCACAGCCGGCCCGGCCCCAGCACGCCGACTCGGTGGCGCAGTCCGCTTTGCGCACCTGTGACCTCGATCGCTCCCCGCACCACGACGTAGCAGGCTGTGGCTGCCTCGCCTTGGTAGAACAGCAATTGTCCGCGACCGAGCTCCAGCACTTCCGCGAGACCGGCGAATCCTTCAATCTCAGCCGCGCTGAAGTTTCGGAACAGTGGCAGCACCGGCAGAAAGGCGCGGCAATCGAACGAGGGCCGGCCCCGCCGGGCCGTATCCGGCGACGCGGCCGTTTCGTGCACTGCGGGCGCGACGCTTTCCGGGGCGTCGCAGGCAATGATCCTCGCATTCAGCTCGCGCAGGCGCCGGCATAGAGTTTGCGTAATGCGGACCTGGATCGTGAACGCGGCGCGGTTGCGCTGCGCGAGCATCATGTGGAAGCCGTCGCGCTCGAGGAAATAACCGGCCGCCGGCTCGCGCGCAACGACGGTCGCCGACCGCAGCCCGCTGTCGAGCAGCGCCATTTCGCCGATGACGCTGCCCGGGTCCAGCGTGGCGACACCTGTTTCCCCTCCTCCCGGCAGCCGGGTCATCACCTCCACCGAGCCGCTTTCGAGGATGAACGCGCTGTCGGCCGGCTGACCCTGGCGCATCAGGCACGCTCCGCGCTTGAACTGCACGCGCTCGCACACGCAGAGCACGCCTTCGATTTCGGACGGCGCCAGTCCTTCGAACAGCGAAATGCCCTTGATGATCTCCGCCGCCGTCACCGCCCGCGTCCTCTCCGCTCTTCCGGCCCTCGTTTATCATTAGACCATGAAATACACGGCCGCAGCGACGCAAGGCGTGGGCCACCGTGACGCCCTCGACCTCGAAGCTTACTTTCGACGCATCGGCTATTCCGGCAGCCTGCAACCGGATCCTGCGGTGCTGGAAGCGATTCATCTCGCGCACGCGACGCACATTCCGTTCGAGAATCTCGACATCCTGCTCAAGCGCCCGATCGCGCTCGACCTCGCCAGCTTGCAGGCGAAGCTCGTCACCGGCCGGCGCGGCGGATACTGCTTCGAGCAGAATCTGCTCTTCTCCGCGGTGTTGCAGCGCCTGGGATACTCTGTGACGCTGCTTGCCGCGCGGGTCCACTATCGGAACCGGCCGAAGGTGCCGCGCACCCATATCGTATTGCTGGTGGACGTGGACGGCGCCCGATGGCTGGCCGATGTCGGCTTCGGCCTCGAAGGGCTGTTACTGCCGGTGCCGTTCGGCGGCGGCCGCGAAGCGCGCCAGTTCGGCTGGACCTACCGCGCGGTCGAGGCGAACGGAGAATGGACTTTGCAGTCGCTGCGGGATGGTGCGTGGACGGACCTGTACTCGTTTTCGCTCGAGCCCCAGCTCGCGGTTGATTTCGAGCCTGCGAACCATTACACCGCGACGCACCCGGATTCGAGGTTCGTGCGGACGCTTACCGTGCAGCTGCCGACGCCCGAGGTTCGCTCCCGGCTCCGCAACCGGGAGCTCGTCCTCGACCGCGGCGGGACCGTCACCTGCCGCGTGCTCGCGGACGATGACGAGCTGCTGGCTGTCCTGGCGGAAACATTCGGGCTGCGGTTCCCTGCCGGCACGCGGTTCAGTTATCGCGATACGACGGACTGACGCGCGGCGTTCATTGATTTGACATTGCCAAAAAATTCGGCGACCTTTCCACCACGCACGATGACAGGGAGAAAATGATGTTCACAATGACAAGAACGCTTGCGCTGGCGCTTGCCTTGACAGGATTGTCCCCGGCGACGGCGTTTCCCCAGGCATATCCCAGCAAGCCGATCCGGCTGATCGTGCCGTTTCCGGCCGGCGGCGGGGTGGACTACATCGGGCGGATCGTGGGCAAGGGCCTGTCCGAGCGCCTCGGCCAGCAGGTGCTGGTGGACAACCGCCCCGGCGCCAACGCCATTCTCGGTCTCGAGAACTTGAGGGTGTCGGCTCCGGACGGCTACACCATCGCGGCCGCTTCCGCCGGCCCCCTCGCAGTCAATCCGTTCACCTATGCCAAGCTGCCCCACGACACGGTCAAGGATTTCACCTACATCGCCAACATGGTGGTATTCCCGCTGCTGCTGGTCTCGCACCCGTCGCTGCCGGTGAAGAACGTGAAGGAATTGATCGCGCTCGCCAAGGCGCGGCCGAACGAAATCGCCTACTCCTCGCCCGGTGTCGGCAACACCGGCCACCTCGCCGCCGCGCTGTTCGAATCGATGGCGAAAGTGAAGACAGTGCACGTTCCCTACAAGGGCACGGCACCCGCCGTCATCGCCGTGATTTCCGGAGAAACCATGCTCACCTGGAGCAGCATCCCGGCGATATTGCCGCACGTGCGCGCCGGCCGGGCCAGGGCACTCGGAGTGGGCAACACGAAACGGCTTCCCTCCCTGCCCGATTTCCCGACCGTCGCCGAAGCCGGCGTCCCGGGGTTCGAGTGCGTAGCGTGGGGCGGCTTGATCGGGCCCGCCAATATGCCCCGGGACATCGTGCTCCGGTTGAGCAAGGAAACCGTCGCCACGTTGAACCAGAAGGACGTCATCGACCGCATGCTGTCCGAGGGCACCGTGCCGGCGCCATCCGGCCCCGACGAGTTCCTTGCCTACATGAAGTCGGAGCTGAAGAAGTGGGGCGAGGTGGTGAAAATTGCCGGCATCAAGCCGGAGTGACGGGAGACAAGGCAGAAGGATGAACGCGGAAGGATGACCCGGCAAGCCTAGTACGGGAGTCCGACGTAGTTCTCGGCGAACGCCGTCTGCGCCGCGCGCGACCTCCCCAGGTGATCGAGCTCGGCCTGCTGCATCTTCCACAGGAAGTCGCCCTCCTCGGGGAAGCGGTGCAGCAGCCGCGTCAGCCACCACGAGAAGCGCTCGGCGTTCCAGATGCGCTGCCGGAGCGGTACCAATTGATCAATCCCTCCGACAGATAGTGCACATCGCTCGCGGCGAGGTTCAGGCCCTTGGCGCCCGTCGGCGGCACGATGTGCGCCGCGTCGCCGGCGAGGAATAGCCGACCGAAGCGCATCGGCTCCGCGACGAAGCTCCGGAGCGGCGCGATGCTCTTCTCGATGGAGGGCCCGGTCACGATCTTTGCCGCGGCGTCCGGGTCGATGCGGCGGCGCAGCTCTTCCCAGAAGCGCTCATCGGACCAGTCCTCCACGCGGTCGGTGAGCGGCACCTGCACGTAGCAGCGGCTCCGCGTCGTGCTGCGCATGCTGCACAGCGCGAAGCCGCGCTCGTGGCTTGCGTAGAAGATCTCCCTATCCACCGGGGGCGTGTCGGAGAGGATCCCCAGCCAGCCGAACGGGTACTCGCGCTCGTAGGTGCGGATCGTGGTCCCGGGCACGCTCGCGCGGCATGCGCCGTGATAGCCATCGCAGCCGGCGATGAACTCGCATTCGAGCTCGCGCGGCTTGCCGTCCTTCACCCAGCGCACCGCCGGCCGCGAGCCGTCGAAGCCGTGCACGCTCACGCCCTCGGCCTCGTAGATCGTTCTCGCGCCCGCCGCGGCGCGTGCGTCCATCAGGTCACGCGTGATTTCGGTCTGGCCATAGACGTACATGCTCTTGCCGGTGAGTGCATGCAAGTCGATGCTGAGGCGCGCGCCGCCGAAAGCGATGCCGACGCCGGGGTGCACCAGCGCCTCGGCGCGAAGGCGCGCGCCGACCCCGGCCCGCGCGAGCAGCTCGACCGTGCCCTCCTCGAGCACGCCGGCGCGGATGCGTCCGAGCACGTACTCCGCCGAGCGCTGCTCGAGGATCACCGCGTCGATGCCGGCGCGGTGCAGGAGCTGGCCGAGAAGCAGCCCCGCAGGGCCGGCGCCGATGATCGCGACCTGGACGCGCATCGCGGGTTCAGACGGACGCGGCGACGGCATCACCCATCGCGACAGTGCTCGCTTTCCCGCCGAGGTCGGCGGTCAGGTGCTTCGCTTCGGCAATCACCTTGTCCATCGCCACATCCATCCGCTTCGCCGCCTGAGTCGCCTTCGGCTCGTTGCGCTTCCTGCCGAGCCACTCCAGCAGCATCTTCCCCGACATGATCAGCGCGTAGGGGTTGGCGATGCTCCTGCCGGCGATGTCCGGCGCCGAGCCGTGCGTTGCCTGCGACATCGCGAGACGCTCGCCCACGCAGAGACCCGGAGCGAGTCCCAAGCCGCCGACGACACCCGCTCCCTCGTCGGTCAGGATGTCGCCGAACTGGTTGGTGGTGACCACGACGTCGAACTGCTGGGGATTCATGACGAGCTTCATCGCGAAGCCGTCCACCAGCACCTCGTCGTATTTCACGTCCGGGTACTCCTTAGCAAGCTTGCGGCATTCCTCAGCGAACATGCCGCAGGCGAGACGGTAAACCGGCTCCTTGTGCACTGAGGTGACCTTTCTGCGAGGGCGCGTGCGCGCGATCTCGAATGCCTCGCGCGCGACGCGCCGTGAGCCCGTGCGGGTGATCACGCGCGAGGCAATCGTGATCTCGTCGTTGGGGCGGAACTCGCCGGCGCCCGCAACGACCGTGTCGGAGGACTGCATACCTTCCGTCACCTCGCGCAGGAACACGATGTCCACGTCCTTGTGCACGGACTTGACGTTGGAATAGGACCTGACCGGCTTGATGCTTGCGTAGAGGTCCAGACGCTTGCGCAGCGGCGGCATGATCCAGGTCGGATCATTGCGCGGATAGGCAGCGTGCCCGATCGGCCCGCACAGAAAGCCGTCCAACGCCTCGAGCGCAGCGACCGTCGGCTGCGGCATGGTGTGGCCGTGGAGCTCGTGCCCCCGCTTGCCGATCGGCAGCTCCTGCCACTGCACCTCGAGCCCGGTCTTCGCCGCCGCCGCTTTCATCACCTTGACGGCTTCGGGGACGACTTCCAGGCCAATGTCGTCGCCGAGCAGGATTCCGATCTTCAGCATGTCATCAATTCCATGCCCCACTCCGTACCCGCGGCGCTAAACCGCCGCGGCGACGGCGTCGCCCATCTCCTTCGTCGATGCTTTGCCGCCGAGATCTGCGGTGAGGTGCTTCGCCTCGGCGATGACCTTGTCCATCGCGGCATCGATGAGCTTCGCCGCCTGTGTCGCCTTCGGCTCGTTGCGCTTCCTGCCGAGCCACTCGATCAGCATCTTCCCTGACATGATCATGGCGTAGGGGTTGGCGATATTGCGGCCCGCGATGTCGGGCGCCGAGCCGTGCGTCGCCTGCGCCATCGCCTGCTTCTCGCCGGCGCAGATGCCCGGCGCGAGGCCGAGCCCCCCGACCAGCCCCGCGCCCTCGTCGGTAATCATGTCGCCGAACTGGTTGGAGGTGACCACGACGTCGTACTGCTGCGGGTTCATAACGAGCTTCATGCACATGGTGTCCACCATGGTTTCCTCGAACTTCACGTCGGGAAACTCCTTCGCCACCTTGCGCGCTTCCTCGGCGAACATGCCGCAGCAGATGCGATACACCGGCTCCTTGTGCACGGCATTCACCTTGCGGCGGGTACGGGTGCGCGCGATCTCGAACGCTTCCCGCGCCACGCGGTTCGCCCCCTTGCGCGTGATGACGCGCATGCCGATGGAGATCTCGTCGTTCGGGCGGAATTCCCCGCTGCCCGCCATGACCACGCTGGAGGACATCATGCCTTCGTTCACCTCGCGCAGAAACACGATGTCCACGTCCTTGTGGATCGATTGGATGTTCGGGTAAGACTTCACCGGCTTGATGCTGGCGAAGAGCTGGAAGCGCTTCCTCACCGGCGGCATCACCCAGGTGGGATCGTTGCGCGGGTAGGCGCTGTGCCCGATCGGCCCCATGATCCAGCCGTCGCAATGCTCGAGCGCCTGCGCGGTCACCGGCGGGAGCGTGTTGCCGTGCAGCTCGTGGCCGCGCTTGCCAATCGGGAGCTCCTGCCACTCGATCCCCAGCCCGGTCTTCGCCGCCGCCGCCTTGATGACCTTGACGCACTCGGGCACCACTTCCAGCCCGATGTCGTCGCCCAGCAGGATTCCAATCTTTAGCGCCATCGCATCCTCCGAATGATGGACATGATTAAATGACGATCGGACACGAACAGGAGGGAGTGATGAACAAGCTGCTCGCCGCGCTGCATCATCCGGCCACGAACCTGGTTGTTGCCTTGATTCTGATTTCCACCAGCCTCATCGAAATATGGGAATCGGCGACGGGCGGCACGGTCAAGATGGCGGTGGGAGGGATGGAAATGAAGGTCGGAGCCTATGACGGTGTGCTCGCCTATGGGGTCGTGCATTTGCTCCGCGCCATCGCCGAGCTGGTGGAAGACGTCGAGCGCGGCGCGCGGCATTGATCTCCGCGGCTACGATGCTCGTGCGCGCCTGACCGCCGCGGCGGGCACCGATGCGCGCGCGACTTCGGCCGCGTCCTTGAGCTTGCCGATGTCCCAGCACAGCCGGATGAGCTTGTCCGTCTCGGGCTTCGACAGGATGCCGTCCGCGAGTCCGCGGAACTTGGCCTCGAGGTCGGCATCGCTCATCGGCCGCTCGAGGCTTCCCACGGCGTGCTCGATGTGTTTCTCGAGCACCCGGCCACCCTTCAGCCTGACCGTGACGTGCACCTGGTCCTCGTGCACGCCTTTCTCCACGGATGCGGTCACCCTGTCGCGCAGCGCCACCACCCTGGGGTCGCGCACCGCCTCATCGCTGTACTGCGCCTCGCCCGCCGCCCCGTGAATGATCGCCACCGCGCACGAGTGATAGACGCTGAATTTGCCTTCGAGGCCGGCCTGCGGCGTGCGCTTGCCCGTCAGCTCCAGAACCAGCGGGTGTACCTTGAGCGCAATGCCCTCGATGTCCTCGGCCTTGAGCTTGTGCTCGTTGCGGAGCTGGGTGCAGCCGTCGATCGCCGGGTGCTCCACGATGCCGCAGGCGAACGGCTTGTAGGTGTTGAGCGCAATCTCCCAGGTCTCGCCCAGCCGGTCCGTGATCTCGGCGAAGTTGCGCTCCGTGGCAAGCACGTTGGCGAAGGCGCGCCGTCCCTCGATGCCCTCCTCCGCGCTGGTGAAGTTCTTCGACGCGAGCAGCGCCGCCAGCAGGCCGTTGCGCGCGGCGTTTCCCGGGTGCATCGGCTTCACCATGGTGCCGAACATCTCGCGCAGGCCCGAGGACTGCGTGGCGGCGATGCCGAGCGCCCACACCATCTGCTGCTCGCTCAAGCCGAGGAGCCGCCCGGCAGCCGCCGCGGCGCCGAATACACCCGCCGTCGCGGTAATATGCCAGCCCACGTTGTAGTGTGACGGGTAGACGGCGTTGCCGATGCGGCACTCGGCCTCCACGCCAAGGATGAAG
>JAHZNX010000164.1 GCA_020028375.1 Betaproteobacteria bacterium
ATTGCATGCCAGACGCGCGCCGGCGTGTAGGGGAGATCGAGGCGGTCGATGCCGAGCGGCCACAGCGCGTCCAGCACCGCATTCGCGGCAGCGGGAACTGCGCCGGTCGTACCGGCTTCGCCGCCGCCCTTGGCGCCGAGCGGATTGTGTGGCGACGGCACCGAATGGTCGTAGAGATGCGCCGCGCGCAGCACCGGGGCGCGCGGCATGGTGTAGTCCATGAAGCTGCCGGTCAGGAGCTGCCCGGACGCGCGGTCGTAAATGCAGTGCTCGCACAGCACCTGCCCGAGGCCCTGCACGACCCCGCCGTGGATCTGGCCCTCGAGCAGCACGTGATTCAACACGCGGCCGCAGTCATCCACCGCGACGTAGCGCTCGACGCGTATTTCGCCGGTGTCCGGGTCGATCTCGACCTCCGCCACGTGCGCTCCGCCGGGGAAAGTCCGCGTGAGCTGGATCTCGCCGAGCGCATCGAGCGGATGCGGGGAGGCACTCGCATGCTTCGCGGCGAGCTCCGCGATGCCGATGGAGGCGCCCCGGCCGCGGACCCGGTAGCGCCCGCCTTCGAACACCACGTTCTCCGCGCGCGCCTTGAGCGCCGCCGCCGCCAGCGCGTGGCCCTTGCGGATCACCTCACGCGCGGCGTGCACCATCGCGCCGCCGTGCGAGATCATCGAGCGCGAGGAGATGGTGCCCTCGCCCGCGAGCGCAGGTCCCAGCGGATCGCTCGCGCGCAGCGTGATACTTCCCGCATCCATGCCGAGGACCTGCGCGACGATCTCCGGGAACACCGTCTCGTGCCCCTGGCCCGAGGGCCCCGCCAGCGCGTAGACGCGCGCCTTGCCCGAGGCGTCGAAGCGGATCACGGCTTGCTCCCGGGGGCTCGCGCCGCCGCCGGAGGGCTCGATGAAGATCGCGCAGCCGATGCCGCGGAGCTTTCCGCGCCGCGCGGCATCCGCCCGGCGCGCCTCGAACGTGCTCCACTGCGAGTGCTTCACCGCGCGCTCGAGGAGGCCGGGCGGATCACCGCTGTCGTAGACGAAGGCCGCGATCGGCGTTTGGTACGGAAAAGCCTCCTTCGGGATGAGGTTGCGCCGGCGGAGCTCCACGCGGTCGATGCCGGTCTCGCGCGCTGCCGCCTCCACCAGGCGCTCGACGAGGTAGCTCACGTTGGGCCGCCCCGCGCCACGGTAGGCGGAGGTCGGGGTCGTGTTGGTCAGCGCCAGGCGGTGGCGGCCGTAGAGCGCCGGAATGCGGTAGGCATTCGACACGTGTGCGGTGGTGGTCAGCGTGTTGATGAGGGGGCCGGGCTGCGACAAGTACGCCCCGGAGTTCACGATCCAGTCGAAGCGGATGGCGAGAAAGCGGCCGTGG
This sequence comes from Betaproteobacteria bacterium, assembly GCA_020028375.1. Taxonomy (GTDB): domain Bacteria; phylum Pseudomonadota; class Gammaproteobacteria; order Burkholderiales; family SG8-41; genus SG8-41. Next base: position 1,375 of record JAHZNX010000164.1, read on the forward strand.
CGGTCGAGCGCGAGCTCGCCGCTCAACCGCGCCGCGCGGCCATGGTAGTCGCTCACGAAGGTCTCCGCGCGCGAGGAGACCCACTTGACCGGCCGGCCGAGCGTCTTCGCCGCGAGCACCGCGGCGCAGTACTCGACGTAGGCATCGGAGCGGATGCCGAACGCGCCGCCCACGTCCTGCGCGTGCACGCGGAATTTTTCCGCCGGGATGCCGGTCACGCCGGCGAGCCCCGCCAGCATGAGCGAGATGCCCTGGGTGCTGGCGTAGAGATCGTAGGTCCCGGTCGCGGCATCGTGCGCGGCCAGGCACGCCTTCGGCTCCATCGGGTTGCCGACCATGCGGTTCGACTTGAGCGTCAACCGCGTCACGTGCGCCGCCTGCGCGAAAGCGTGCGCCGTCCGCGCCTCGTCGCCGTACTCGTAGTCGAAGCAGAGATTGCCGGGGATATCAGCATGGAGCAGCGGCGCGCCCGGCGCGAGGGCGGCCTCTTCGTCCACGACCGCCGGCAGGTCGCGGTATTTGACCGCGATCGCTTCGGCGCCGTCCTGCGCGACGGCGGCGCTCGTTGCGACCACCATCGCCAGTTCCTGCCCGACGAAGCGCACGCATTCGCCGGCGAGCACGTCGCGGTGCGGCACCTTGAGCGCCGCCCCGCCCCTGCCGGGATACTTCACCAGCGGCGGCGCGACCTTGAAGCCGGCCCGGGTCGTATCCGCGCCGGTCAGCACGGCGACGACGCCGGGCGCGGCGAGCGCGGGCCGCGCATCGAGGGACACGATTTGCGCGTGCGCGCGGTCCGAGCGCAGGAAAAACGCGTGGAGCTGCCCCGGCAGATTCCAGTCGGCGGTGTAGCGTCCGCTTCCGGTGATGAGCCGCGCATCCTCGCGCCGGCCCTTGAACGCGGGCGTTGTCTTTCGGTCGGTCATGAATGCGGGAACGGACGGGCTGTTCACCCGTCACTGCGCCACGCCGATCGGCCTCATCGGCCGGGCATGGTATTGGCAAGCTCGAGGCGTTCGGCGAGGTTGCGCACCAGCGCCCGGGTGAGATAGAGCTGCGCGCCCGCGCTCATCCGGGCGAGCGCCTCCGGCTCGAATTCGGCGAGCAGCAGCTCCCTCACGGACACCACCGTCGCGCTCCGCGGCGCCGCGCCCTCGCGGATGAACGCCATTTCGCCGAAGCATTCGGTTTCGCGGATGATATTGAGCAGCTGCCCGCCGCGCGTGACCTTCACCTCTCCCTTGGCGAGGAAGTACAGCTTCCGGCCCCTGTCGTTCTCGCGCATGATCGTCGCGTTCGCCGGGACCCGCACCCAGGTCGCTGCGCGCGCGAGCTCCCACAGCTCCACGTCGGACAGCCCGGCCAGCGACGGCACCCGCTTCAGCGCGACGTATTTCTCGCTGTCGGGGATCACGCCAGGCGGCAGCGACTTTTCAGCTACCGCCGACAACGCGAGGGCGAAGTCGTGCCAGGACGGGTAGCGTTGCTCGGGCTTCTTGGCGAGCGCGCGCAGCAGGACGGCGTCGATCTCCTTCGGCAAGTCGCCGCGCACCTTGCTCGGCCCGAGCGGCGGCTGCTGGAGGATCTTCCGTCGCAGCACCTCCAGGGTGTCCGCCGCGAACGGGCGCTGGCCGGTCAACAGCTCGTAGAGCACCACGCCGAGCGAGTACATGTCGCTGTGGAAGGTGAGCCCCTGGCGCTGCAGTTGCTCGGGCGACATGTAAAACGGCGAGCCCATCTCCGCCGATTGCACCACCTGGCTCATGCGCAGGTACGCCGCGCCGAAATCCGAGATCTTGACCTCGCCGCTCTGCGCGAGCATGAGGTTCGCCGGCTTGATGTCGCGGTGGACGATCCCCTCCCTGAAGGCGTATTCAAGCGCGCCGCAGCACTTGAAGCCGAGCTGGAGCACGTCCGCGACCGGCAGCAGCTGCCCCGGCTGGGTGTACCGCGACAGGTCATGACCCTCGACATATTCCATCGCGATGTAGCCGGAATGCTCCTGCATCGCCGCGTCGAGTATCGCCGCAATGTGCGGATGCCTGAGCTTGCCGGCGAGCGAGGCCTCGTTGAGGAACTGCTGGCGGTAAACGGTCCCGAACTCGGGATCGCGGAATACTTCGGGCTCGATCGTCTTCAGCGCCACTTCCCTGCCGGAAAACGTGTCCTTCGCCAGGTAGACGGTGCCCGTTGCGCCCTTCCAGATGAGCTTCTGGACCTCGTACTTCCCGACCTGGAGGCTCAGTTCCATTCCAATGGGCTGGGTTCTTTCCAATGGAGCGTGGCTCACAACCGTTGACTCCCGATCCTGCGTTCTCCTTCCCCTTGATGGGGAAAGGGTTCGTTTCATTAAACCACAGATGCGCGCGTCACGCCTTCCGCAGGCCGAGCGTCCCGGCAAGCCATGAGGCAACGATATCAGCGCTGCAGCACCGCGGGCCAGTTCGCGTCCGCTTTGCGGATGTGGCCCGGGATATCCTTGTTCCAGCGCTCGCGGACGCCCAGGCTGTAGTTGAGGAAAAGTTTTCCGTCTACGATCGACCACGCCGCCGGGTCGATGTCCGCCGTATAGCCCTGCGCAACCGCGTAGGCGCAGTAGCCGCCATACTGTGGCGCGTAGCGCTCGGGGTCGGCGGCGAACTTCTCACGGTTCTCCGCGCTGGCGAAGTACCAGGTCGTTCCGCGCCAGAGATGGCTTAACTGCTTCGAGCCCTTCACCGGCCCCTTGCGGTCGAAATATGCCACCGGGTCGTAGCTGCGGATTGCGCCTTCACGGTCGGAGAACACCGGCGGCTTCTGCGCCATCACGGCAGGGGACAGCAGGATCGCGGCAATCAATACCAGGGTGTGCGTTGACATGGGCCATGCTCCGTTGTCGGATAGAATTGTGCCTCACCCCCTGATACGGAGGACGTCATGCGTCGTTTGCAGGCATGATTTGTGGTTCTCGCCGGCCTCCTGTCCGGCATGGCGCTTGCCCAGAGTTATCCCGCACGGCCGATCCGGATGATCGTGCCGCAGGCGCCCGGGAGCGCCTCCGACACGATTGCGCGCCTGATCGCCGCCGAGCTCACCAGCCAGATGAAGCAGCAGGTCGTCGTGGACAACCGCCCCGGCGGGGCGCTGCAACTGGGGCTGGAACTGACCTCAAGGGCCACTCCCGACGGCTACACCATCGGCTACGCCATGATCGGGGCGCTCGCAATCAGCCCCAACATGCTGCGCAAGCCGCCGCTCGACGTGCAGAAAGACTTGCTGCCGATCTCCCAGACGACGACCGGCCAGATGCTGCTTGCCGCCGGGCCGTCGACGCCGTTCAAGAGCGTGGGCGACGTGGTCAGCTACGCGAAACAGAATCCGGACAAGTTTTTCAACGCGTCGTCCGGCAACGGCACGCCGGGCCACGTCGGCTTCGAGCTCTTCAAGTTCATGACCGGCACGCAGATCGTCCACGTCCCCTACAAGGGCGGGGCGGCGGGCATCGCCGATCTCATCTCAGGGCAGGTGCACCTCATGCTGGAGAGCACGAACTCGATCACGCCGTTCGCCAAAGCGGGCCGGGTGCGCGCGCTGGCGGTGACCAGCGCCAAGCGTACGGCGGCGCTGCCGGACGTGCCGACGGTCGCGGAGGCGGGCGTGCCCGGCTACGAAGCGACGACGTGGACCGGCATCGTCGGGCCGGTCGGCCTGCCGAAGCCGATCGTGGCGCGGCTGAATGCCGAACTCGTCAAGGCCGTTGCATCGCCGACGTTCCGGGAAAAGGCCGCCGCGATCGGCTCCGAGGCGGTCAGCAGCACACCGGAGCAATTTGGCGCGTTCATACGCAGCGAGTACGCCAAGTGGGGTGAAGTCGTCAGACGTTCAGGGGCGAAGATCGATTGACGCGCAAGTGTCAGTGCAGGTCGAGGGCGTGGCGCGTCAGCGCCGAGAGCGGCGCGTACTTGAGCACCTGCTCGTGGGTCGCCTCGAGCACGACGCGCGGCGCCATGCCCGCTTCCCACGCCTCGACCCAGCGCAGCACGTGCAGGCACCAGCGGTCGCCGGGCTTCAGCCCGCGGAAGCGCATTGCAGCAGCCGTCGCGGAAATAGCCGGTGACCGGGTCGTAGCTGCACGCGAGCAGCGCTCCGCCGAGGACGTTCCTTTCCTTGGGTAGCTCCTCGCTCATTCAAAAATCGACTTATTTGATGGCCATGGGGTTGATGGGCGAGCCCACTGCTCCGGTGATCGGCAGCGGCGGGCCGCAGAACAGGAACTCGTAGACCCGGTCCCGCGCGCAGTCGTCGGCGAGGTCCTTGAGATAGAAGATCTCGCCCATGGTGATGCCGACCATGGGGATGATGATCCAGTGCCA
>JAHZNX010000165.1 GCA_020028375.1 Betaproteobacteria bacterium
CGGATCGACAGCATGAGCCCGAAAGAAGCCGAGCAGGCCCGGCTCAACATGAAGCCAAACTGAAATGAGAGAGATCGCGCGCCATGCCGCGTAGTCGCAAGGCCTCCCGCCGCAGCCGCGGCACGGTAGGGCAGGTCGGCCTCGGCATCATGGGCGGGGCCTTCGGGCGCCACCTGCTCGCGGCAGGCTACAACGTCGTCGGCTACGACGTGGCGCCGGCGGCGATCAGGGCGTTGACGAGGGCGGGAGGAATGGCCGCGCGCTCGTGCGCCGACGTCGCCGCACGAACCCGGATCCTCATCACTTCACTGCCCTCGCCGGCGGCCATGGAGGATGCCTACTTCGGCAAGCTCGGAATTGCCGACGGCGCCCGCCCTGGCACCATCGTGATCGAGGCAAGCACCATGACGCTCGAGCTGAAGGAGAGCTTGCGACGCCGCCTCGCGCGCAAGCGCGTGATTCTGCTCGACTGCCCGATCAGCGGCACCGGCGCGCAGGCTGCAGCGAAGGACATCGCGGTCTACGCCAGTGGCGAGCGCCGTGCGTTCAACCGCTGCCGCAGGGTGTTCGACGGATTCGCGCGCTCGACCTATTACTGCGGTGAGTTCGGCATCGGATCGAAACTGAAGTTTGTCGCCAACCTGCTGGTGACGATACACAACCTTTCCACTGCCGAGGCGATGGTGGTGGGAGAGAAGGCGGGCGTCGACCTCGGACTGCTCTACCGCGTCGTCAGCAACGGCGCAGGCGCCTCGCGCATGTTCCAGGTGCGCGGACCGATGATGGTGCGCGGCCGCTATACTCCGGCCCACATGAAATCGAAGATCTACCAGAAGGACATCGACATCATCCGGGCGTTCGTGCGGCGGCTCAAGTGCCCCACGCCGCTCTTCGATGGCAGCATTCCGTACTACTCCGCGGCCCTCAGGCAGGGTTTTGCCCTGGAGGACACGGCGGCCATTCACGCTGTTCTGAGAAAACGCGCCGGCTTGCGGGGCAGGACCCCCGGGCGCACCACCCTGAAAGGAAGATAGATGGCAGCCGAAGGAACTCTGAGACCGGGCGGAGGAGCCGCCCAGCTCGCCCTCAACATGAAGCTCCTCGGGCACCACGAGCTTGCCGGTTTCGGCGGCGTGGGCGAGGGCATCAACATGCAGAAGGCAAAGGACGGCCGGCGCATCCTGTGGATGGCGCACGAGTCCGCACCCAAGAACTTCACGGCGGTGGACGTCACCGACCCGCGCAATCCGAAAATGGTGGTGCAGACCGACCTGCCGCACAACGATGTGCGGTCGAACTCGCTCGACGTGGTGGGCGACATCATGGCCGTGGCCTACCAGACCAAAAAGTGGGGACTCAAGCCCGCCGGGATGGACCTCTTCGACATCAGCACGCCCGAGAAGCCGAAGCTCATCTCGCATTTCGACACTTCGGGACCGAATTCGCGCGGCGCACACTGCGTATTTTTCGTCGACGGCGAATACGTGCATCTCACTTCCGGCTCGGCCGATTTCGAGCCCACGCACCCGAAAGATGACCAGTTCTACCGCATCATCGACGTGCGCAATCCCTCGAAGCCGACGGAAGTGGGACGCTGGTGGTACCCCGGCACGCGCAAGGGAGACTCCGCACCGCCGCCGCCGCGCCACCCCCGATTTGACGGCGGCTACCGGCCACACAACACCAACTCCTATCCCCAGAAGCCGGACCGTGTCTACATCGGCTACATCGACGGCGGGGTCTGGATACTCGATATCAGCAACAAGTCGAAACCCAAACCGGTCGGGCACCTTCAGTACTCCCCGCCGTACAACGGCTTTTCGCATACGGTTCTGCCGCTCATCGAGCGCGGCTATCTGATCGTCTCGGATGAATGTGTTAGAGACGGGGGCGAAGACTGGCCCAAGTTGACCTGGGTCGTGGATGCGCGCGTGGAGAGCAACCTGGTGCCGATCGCGACGCTGCCGCTGCCGCCGGCGGAGGTCTTCACGAAGCGCGGCGGCCGCTACGGCTCCCACAACCTGCACGAGAATCAGCCCGGGCCGTGCTCGTTCCGCTCGGAGACGTTGATCTTCGGCACCTACTTCAACGGCGGGGTGCGGGCGTTCGACCTGTCCAACCCACTGCAACCGAAGGAAGCCGGCTACTTCGTGCCGGCCACGCCCAAGCTCGCGCCGAAAGGCTCGGCGCAGATCAACGACGTGTGGGTGGACGAAAAGCGCATCGTTTACGCCGTGGACCGTTTCGGCGGCGGCCTCTACACGCTGGAGACGACCTTCTGATGGAAGCCAATCCGGCCGCCACGCGCGATGCCCTCGCGGGGCTGATTCCGGTTTCGATCGTCACCGGCTTCCTCGGGGCCGGCAAGACCACGCTTGTCAACCGGCTGCTCAAGCGGCCCGAGATGAACCGGGTCGCCGTGATCGTCAACGAGCTGGGCGAGATCGGCGTGGACAACGACCTGATCGAATTCTCGTCCGAGCAGATGATGCTACTCAACAACGGATGCCTGTGCTGCGTGCTGCGCGGCGACCTGCAGGAAACGCTGCGCGATCTGTTCGTCAAGCGGCGTAACGGTGAGATCATCGATTACGACCGCGTCGTCATCGAGACCACCGGGCTTGCCGACCCGGCTCCCGTGATGCAGACGCTGTTGACCGATTCCTTGCTGCGCGATCAGTACCGGCTCGATTGCGTGGTGACGCTGGTAGATGCGGTCAATGCGCCCGGGCAGCTCACGGAATTCTCGGAGCCGGTCAAGCAGGTGGCGCTCGCCGACCGGCTGGTCGTGACCAAGAGCGATCTCGTGGCGAAGCAGCCGCTGGCCGACCTCACGGAACGGCTGCGCGAAATCAACCCCCGGGCGCCGCTGCGCAACGCGACTGATGGCGAGATCGAGCTTGCCTTCCTGGTGGACGTCGGGTTGCGCCGCACGCACGCCGATCTGGAGGAGGTCGAGCGCTGGCTGGGGACGGACGAAGAGCACGAGCACGGTCACCGGCACGACGAAAACGTGCAGACGTTCGCCCTGCGCTTCGAGCAGCCGATGTCGTGGGCGGCGTTCACGCAATGCATGGATGTCCTGACCGCACTACGGGGGCCGGACCTCCTGCGGGTGAAGGGCCTGGTCAACGTCGAGGGGAGGTCGGGACCGATGGTGGTGCAGGGGGTCCAGCACTTGTTTCACCCGCCGCTCGAGCTCGCCGCGTGGCCGAGTGCCGACCGCAGCACGCGGCTCGTTTTCATCACCCGCGGCATTCCCAAGGAGGTCGTCGCCGACCTGTTCGCCGCGATCGGCGCCATCGGATCGAGGTGAGCCGCGTTTGAGCACGCAACGGCCGGCAATGCACGCAGGCGAAGCCGTGGCCGAGGCCCTGCGGGAGGAGGGCGTCGAGCGGGTCTACAGCGTTCCCGGCTCGCACGTCCACCCGATCTACGACGGGTTGAGCCGGGTGAAATCCATCCGGATGGTCACCTGCAAGCAGGAGCCGAACGTCTCGCTCATGGCGGACGCCTACGGCCGCCTGACGGGCAAGCCGGGCGTGTGCGTCGTGACCGCCGGGCCGGGCTGCATCAACTCCATGGCCGGGGTCGCCCAGGCCTACGGCGCGGCCTCACCGATGGTGCACATCAGCGGCGCCGTTCCGCTGAAGGCCGATCTCGAGGCCTTTCACGGAGTCGACGATCCCGCCTTCATCCACGAGATGTTCAGGAAGATCACCAAGTGGTCCGCGCGCGTCGAGCGCATGGAGGATATTCCAGGTGTGATGGCGAAAGCTTTCCACATCGCGCGCAGCGGACGGCCGGGGCCGGTGCACATCGAGCTGCCGCGGCTGTCGGACTACAGCGAGTTCATCTTGCAGGAAGCCCCTGCTGTCCTCCCGGCCTATCAGGCCATCCCGATCCAGGTCGCCAAGCCTGAGCCGAAGGACGTTGACCGCTTCGCGAGACGGCTCATGGAATCGCGGTCACCGGTCATCGCGGCGGGGAAGGGGATCATCCGCAAGAGCGCGCTGCAGGAATTGTCGGAGCTTTCCCTCAGGCTTCAGGCGCCCGTGGTCTTCGCGCAGGACGCGATCGGCGTGATCCCGGAGGAGCATCCCTTCTTCGCGGGGCACTTCCAGCACTACCGCAGCCATCCCCTTTGCGTCGAAGCGCTCAAGCGGACCGATCTCGTGCTCGCCGTGGGACTGCGTGCGGGGACGGCCGAGCTGACCGAACTTCGAGAGCGCGCCCCCGAGAAGAATCTCATCCTCATCGGCTTCGACGACGGGCCCGACTCCCGCTACCTGGGGGAGGACCAGCGCGTGGCCGACCCCAGGCTCTTTCTCACCACGCTGCTGGAGCGCCTGGGTAACTACCAGAGGCCGCGTGACGAGGCGCTCATCCGGCGGATGGCTGAGGGCAAAGCCGCCGTCCGCGCGAGCCTCGCGGCCCAGAACGAACCGCACCGGAGCGACCGGCCGATCCACCCGGGCATGCTGATGGACGCCATGAACGCCGTGCTCGACGACAACGCCGTGGTCGCGAGCGACGTGGGCAATTGCCAGATGTGGGCCCGCACTTTCCGCAGCATCGCCACCCCCGAGTCCTTCATGCAGTCCGGTGTCTGGAACGCCATGAGCTACGGCCTTCCCACCGCGATCGTGGCGAAGATGGAGTTTCCGGGCCGCGACGTGGTCGCGCTCGCGGGGGACGGCGCGTTTCTCATGACCATCGGCGACTTGCCGACCGCCGTGGAGTACGGCGCGAACGTGCTCATGATCGTCCTAAACGACGACGCCTTCGGTCAGACCTACATGCAGCAGTCGAATATCTACGGCCATACCTATGGCACCGCATTCAAGAGCCCCGACTTCGCGGAGATTGCCAAGGCATGCGGGGTGGAAGGCATCCGCGTTACCGATCCCAGGCATGTCGAGGACGCTCTGCGCCAAGGGCTCGCCGCGACGAGGAACCGGCCGGCCATGGTGGAGGTGATGGTGGCAAGGCACCCGTACCCGAAGATCTAGCCGAACGGAGCGCAAAAAAACGGCCACGCGCACGGCGTGGCCGATTTCAGGTTGGCTCCCCGAGCTGGGATCGAACCAGCGACCTGCGGATTACAACGCTTGCGCGTTGGACTATCTCATCACCCTCGGCATGACCCGTTAGGGTGTCGGGCGCTTGTGGGGGCTTATTGCCTGGGCTGCTCACCCCCTAGTCTCTGCACCTTCCCGCCTACTTGCTGCCCTTCGGCGGGCTTGGCTCAGGATTCTTCCACGAGGGACATTCCCTGAGTTCACCCGATTTTCCTTCACAGGTCACCCTGTGATGCTGCCATTTGACAGTCCGTCGCTCTACCGGCTGAGCTATCGGGGAAAAATCTGATCCCGCATTCTACACCAGCACGCTGGCGATCGCGCGCGCGACGTAGTCGATATTGCGCGAGTTCAG
>JAHZNX010000374.1 GCA_020028375.1 Betaproteobacteria bacterium
TGCGCGTAGCCCGGGAACTCCCTCATCTGGGCGGCAACCCGCGACAGCAGCACTTCATTGACCTGCCCGGAGCGCGCCGACTCCGGCGACGACGGATTGAGGCCCCGTTCCACGCACAGTTTCTTCCAGTGATCCGCGTTGAGGACAGTCATGACGGCCAGGTACGGCTTGCCTTCGCCGAGGAGCATCACCTGCTCGAACAGCGGATCCCTCGCGATGGCGGATTCGATGTCCACCGGGGGAACCTTCTCGCCGTTCGATAACACGATGATCTCCTTCAACCGCCCGGTGATGAAAACGTGACCTTGCGCGTCGATGCGCGCGGTGTCGCCGGAATTGAGCCATCCATCCGGCCCGATCATCGCCTTCGTCGCCTCCGGATTGTTCCAGTAGCCCAGCATCACGTTCGGGCCCTTGATCATGAGCGCGTTGTTCTCGCCGGTCCTGACCTGGACGCCGGGGAGAGCCCTGCCGACGCTGGCGGGAACGTTGTCTTCCGGGCGATTCGCACACGCGATCGGACTGGTTTCCGTGAGCCCGTAACCTTGCAGGACGGTGAGCCCGAGCCCGATGAACACTCGCGAGATATCGGGCGGCAGCGCCGCGCCTCCGGAGATCGCAGCGCGCATGCGGCCGCCGAGCCGCGCCAGGATCTTCTTTGCCACCAGCGCGTGCAGCACCGGCCACAGCAGGAACGACGGCTTCCAGGGGCCCCGTCCCTGCCCATGCTCGAAGCGCGCGAAGCCCACGTCCACCGCCAGCATGAACAGCTTCTTCTTCAGCGGCGAGCCTTCGTCGAGCGCCGTGCGAATCCGGCCATACACGCGCTCATAGATCCGCGGCACGGAGATCAGGATGGTCGGGCGTACCGTCTGCAAATCCTCGGCCAGCACCGGGATGCCGCGGGCGTTGGAGAGGATGTTGTGGTGCGACAGCATCACGCCCTTGGGGCGACCAGTGGTGCCGGAGGTGTAGACGATGGTCGCCAGCGCTTTCGAATCGCGCGGCACATGGCGCGTCGCGCCGCCCTGGTCCGGCAGCCATTCTCCAACCGACCGCACTCGGGGCTCCCCCGCATTGGGGACCGATTGGACGGTCAGAATCCGCGTAAGGCTTCCCAGTTGACCCTTGACCTGGGACAGGGGCTGCCATTGCTCGGCGCCCTCGATCAGCAGCACCTTGCAGCCGGAGTCCTGGATGATGTAGGCAACGTTCTCCGGCCGGTCCTGCGTGTAGAGCGGCACCACCACCAGCCCCAGGCCAAGTGCCGCCTGGTCGTAGATCACCCATTCGGGGCAATTGCGCAGCATTACCGCGACGCGATCGCCGGCCTTGATGCCGTCCTTCTCGAGCGCCGCCTGCCAGCGCGCGACCTGGTGGTCGATCTGGGCCCACGAGTAGTCACGCCAGTTGTTGTGGGCCTCGTTGTACGCGCGGTAGGCGATGGAGTCCGGTGTCAGTTTCACGCGTTCCCGGAACAGCCCATCCAGCGTGACCGCCGCTTCGACTGGGATCAGGTGACCCGCGGGTTGTGCCATGCCCCCTCCTATTTTTCGCTGCTGCTGATGATTCGTGATTTGTGATTGACGCCTTATTCAGTCAAGAAACAGGTCTGGATATAACTTCGCTCCCGGCGTGACCGCATAATGATCGAAGCCGGTCACGCCCTCCTCGCGCAGCACGGCCTCGTCAATGTAGAAGTTGCCCGTGGCGCTGCGGCTGTCGCGGTTGAGGATCGCGTAGGCCGCGTCCGCCATGATCGCGGGCTTGCGGCTCGTCTTGAGAATCGCCTCGGGAAAGTTGACTTCGATCGCGGCGGTCGCAATCGTGGTGCGCGGCCATAGCGAGTTGACCGCGATGCCGTAGGCCCGGAGCTCCTCCGCCATCCCAAGCGTGCACATGCTCATTCCGTATTTCGCCATCGTATAGGCAACGTGATCCTTGAACCAGCGCGGCCTCATGTCGAGCGGGGGCGAGAGCGTAAGTATGTGAGGATTGGCCGCTTTCCTGAGGTGGGGAATGCAGGCCTGGGAGCAGATGAAGGTGCCGCGCAGGTTGACCGCGAGCATGAGATCCAGGCGCTTGACAGGGGTGTCGAGCGTGCCGGTGAGCGCGATCGCGCTGGCATTGTTGACCAGGCAATCGAGGCCGCCGAACGCCGCCGCGGCCTGCGTCACCGCATCGGACACGGCGTCGGCGTCCCTCACGTCGAGCTGGACGGGAAGCGCCGCCCCGCCCGCGGCCTCGACTTCTCGCGCGACGCTGTGGATCGTTCCGGCGAGCCGCGGGTGCGGCTCGGAGGTCTTGCCGGTCACCACGATATTGGCGCCGTCGCGCGCGCAGCGCAGCGCGATCTCACGCCCGATGCCGCGCGTCGCTCCGGTGATGAATATGGTTTTTCCACGCAGCGACACTTGCCTTACTCCTTGGTGCGCGTATTTAGTCTCAGCTACGACCCGTGAAGGGGGAAGGGGGATCCCCCTCACCCCGACCCTCTCCCCCGGTAACGAGGGAGAGGGGGCTGATTTTTCCCTTCTCCCTTCTCCCTTCTCCCTTCTCCCTTCACTCGCCCTTGAAAATCGGTTTGCGCTTTTCGACGAAAGCCGTTAC
>JAHZNX010000166.1 GCA_020028375.1 Betaproteobacteria bacterium
GCCTTGCATGCCATACGAACCCGGAGATGGCGCCGCCCGCGATGGTGCGGATCTACGGTACCAGTTCTGGATACGGCTGGAAGCACAACGAAATCGTCGGCGCGCAGATCGTTTCCGTTCCAATGGCGCTCCCCGTCCGCAACGCCGATCGCGCGTTTTACACCTTCATGGTGTCGCTGACGGCGGTATTCGTGGCACTGTTCATCCTCCTCAATTTGATGATGAGCCTGATGATCGTGCGGCCCATCACCAGGATGTCGGATGCCGCCGACGCGATCTCGACCGGCAACATGGAAATCCCCGAGTTCGAGGAAACGGGCAAGGATGAAGTGGCAATGCTCGCAAGGTCCTTCAACCGCATGCGCCGCGGCCTGGAGAAGGCGATCGAGCTTATCGACAGTAAGTGAGATGACCCAATTGATTGCCTCCGTGGCACAATCTCGGGCTATTGAATCAGGCGATAATAGAGCTCGAGCGATGCTCGCCAGGAGGTTTCCCCATGAGCAACCCACCCAGCAGGCCTGACGGCCAGGCGGAAAGCTCGCCCCAGGGAAGCGCGGGTCCTCAAAAGTTCAGTGCCGAGACGCTGCGGAAGGCCGAAGCCGAGCTGGCGCAATACATCGGCCCGATGGCGAAGGTCATCGTCAAGCGCGCCGCGGCGAAGGCGCGCTTTGAAACCGAGCTCTACATGCTGATCGCGGAGGAGATCAAGGATCCCGCAGAACGCAGAATCTTCGTCCGCAAGGCGACTTCCCTATCGGACCGGCGCTGACCGGCTGATTGCCGGGCCGCAGGCTACCGGAGGAATGCGTATCCCGTGTCGGATCATCTCCCGAGCAGGAAATCCCGCACCACCTTGATCTGGTCGTCTGCCATGAGCATGGGCGCATGTCCGATGCCCTCGAATTCTACCAGCCGCGGCCGCGGACCACGGAGCGTCATGGATGTCGCAGTATCCTTCAGCAGCAGGTCCGACTTCGCGCCCCGGACGAGCAGCGTGGGGCAGGTGATGGCGTCCCAGTACTGCCAGAGGTCCACGTTTGCGAGCGGCTGCTTCCGGAACGGAATGGCGATCCCCGGGTCGTAGCGGAACCCCCAGGAGCCGTCTTCGTATTGCGTTGCGCCGTACTCGGTCAGGTGTCGCCACTGCGCATCGGTGAGCGAACCGAACGGCGCCGACACCATGCGTAACATGGCTTGCAGTTCGTCCAAGGTCCTGAAGCGCGGGTCCATGCCGACATAGGTTGCGAGGCGTTCAAGCGCGGCCTTGGGGATGACGGCGCCGACATCGTTCAGCACCAGCCTTTCGATCGGCGAGTTGGGGCGCGAGGCGAGCAGCATGCCGAAAATGCCGCCCATCGAGGTGCCGACCCAGTGGATCTTCCGCTGCCTGCCACCGGCCGTGACGCGGGCGATCAACGCCGTCATGTCGGCGCAGTATTGGGGATAGCCGTAGTCCTCCTTCGCGGGCAGCCAGTCGCTGCGGCCGCGGCCGGCGACATCGGGGCAGATCACCCGGAATTCCGGCAACAGGGCCTTGGCGAGGAAGTCGAAGTCGCGGCAATTGCGGGTGAGGCCGTGCACGCAGATCGCCAGGCGTTCCGCATCGGGGTCGCCCCACTCCACGTAGTGCATGCGGTGAAAGCCCTTGCTGGAGAGGCACAGTACGTGATCGCTCTTCATGCTCGGTCCGGGGCGGTCCTGTCGCGCAAGAGTTTACCGCCCCTGTAGAACAGCGCCATGCCCGCGATCTGGATCAGGTGGTAGAGGTCGTTGTGGTTCAGGTGCTCGTGCAGGGAGACGCCGTAAAACTGCACCGCGGCGGCCACGACGGAAGCCCCGATCCCGGCAAGCACCCAGTACGAGGCCGCGTCCCCGCGGCTTGCGGCGGACCAGCCATGCAGGAGGGCGAGCGCCGCCATGGCGATTGCGGTATCGAGCACGACGTAGCCGTATTCGTCGTGGACGAGCATCCACGCCGAGTAAACCACGAGTTGCGCGGCGGCGATTGCGAGTAGCACGGTGCGCGCCGTGCCGCGCGTCGTGGCGAAGATGCTTCCCGCCATCATGCCGAAGCTGAATACGCCGATGGCAAGCACCGTGACCTTCCAGCTGAGCGCAAAGGTGGCCGCGCTCATGACTGAGGCGAAACCATGATGCGTGCCACCGAGCAGGGCGGATACCGCTACTGCGCCAAACGCGAGTGCCCACCATCTGCGGGCGCGCTCCCCGGCGGCATTCCGGTACAGGCGCCACCCAAGCACGGCGCTGACCGCGCCGAGCGCGTAGTCGGTGATCATGGTCACCGGCTCGCTGATCATGTGCCGCCTGAACGCCCGATCACCGTTTGTCGGCGATGCATATCAGCTCGCCGCGTGCCGTATCCGGAGGGTTTCCCGCAAAGCCGGCGAAATAGCGGGCGCGCAAATTGCCCGCGTTGGCCACGCTGTTCAGCACGAATCCGAACTTGTGCAGGAACGCCGGCAGCTCGGCGACGACGAAGCCGGACTTGAACGGCTCGCGCCATAGGCGCAGCAGCCGCCTCACCAGCGGCGTGGCGTTGTGGAAGTCGATGCGGCCGCCGGCCGTTGGTTCCATCACGGTGAACACGACCCGGCTGCCGCTGCCGCCGTGCGTGCCGAATACCTGGAACAGCGCGGAGACCTCCTTGTACGTGAGGTACATCAGAACACCCTCGATCACGAACACGCTGTTTGCGCCGCGGCGGTACGCGGGGACGCACAGGAGCGCCTCTTCCAGTGTCTGCCGCGTGAGATCGGCCGGCTGGAAGACGAGATTGCCACCTGCGGCCTGGTCCGCTTCGACCGTTACGCGTTTGCAACGCTGGGTTGCCGGGTGATCGATCTCGATGAAGGTGACGGACGGATGGGAGCAATGCAGCCGCAGCGCCAGGGTATCGAAACCGGCGCCGGGCACCACGACCTGCGAAGCGCCACGGGAGATTGCTTCGGTCACGGCCGACTCGATCATCCGCTTGCGCAGCATGAAGTGCAGCATCAGGCCGGGAACCGTCGAGCGCTCGGCCAGCCGCGCCAGCCAGCGCAGAGCCGGATGGCACAGCGCGTTGACTGCCGCGCGCGTGGATGCAGGGGCCGCAGCGATGAATCGGCGGCAATAAGCGGCAGCTCCAGGGGGTACCAACCCGCCCACGCGGGAGTCGCCGTCGAGGAACACCGTAGCCGCCGCGATCAGCGTGGCGGTCGAGCTGGGCCGGTCCTCGCGCATGGCTCAGGCGAACATCTTCCGGTAGTGGCGGTACCAGTCGCTCTGGAACACCTCGGCCGGATCGTACTTGCGCTTGAGCTTGAGGAAGTCCGGGAACTGCGGATAGCAGGTCGCGACCTGCTTGCGGGTCGCGTACTTGTGGTAGGTCGGGAAGTAGCTGCCGCCGTGCCGGATGCCGATGTCGATCAGGCGCCGGAACGCGTTCGCGGAATGGCGGATTCCTTCCGGCGTGTGCACTACGTGCAGGTTGAAGATGACGCAGGCGTAGGACTTCTTCGCCCAAGCGAGGAAGCTTTCACGGTCCTGCTCGATCAGGCGGATCGTGCCGTAGATGATTTCGACCTTGTTGCGGCGGGCGTCCTCGCGCACGTCCGCCATGAAACGCTCGAGCGATTCACGCTCGCAGTAGATCTCGGTGATGGCCTCGGTCGCCGGGTGCTTCTCCCCGAGCCTGCGGTCGAGCGCGCGATGGTAGTGGTCGGGATAGACGCTCATCTGGTGCTCGTCCGACCAGTACACCTGCCCCTCGGTCGAGAGGTAGTAGCCGGCGTAGCGCTTGAAGGCCTGCGCCTTGTCGGCATGGGCGAGGTAGAGGAGCTCGGTCCAGTCGGCGTCCGCCAGCTCCTTCTGGGCCGGCGGAATCGGCGTCGCGTCGGCCACCGGCTTGTAGCAGGAGAACACGCCCCGGCGCAGGAAGGCATCGGACCGGTCGTCGATCGAGTACTGGAAATCGCCGTAGAGAAAGCCG
Organism: Betaproteobacteria bacterium; assembly: GCA_020028375.1. GTDB lineage: Bacteria > Pseudomonadota > Gammaproteobacteria > Burkholderiales > SG8-41 > SG8-41. The sequence continues at coordinate 3,995 of JAHZNX010000166.1, forward strand.
TCGCGGATGCGCTCGGAGAAGGCCCGGGGCAGTCCCTCGATGTCGCGCACTTCGACCACGCGCTGCACCTTGCGCCGCGGGACGAGCCGCAGCGTGACCGAGTAGATGAAGCCGAACAGCCCGTAGCCGCCGATCACGAGCCGGAACAGTTCCGGGTTCTCGCTCCGGCTGCAGTTGACGAGCTCGCCGCGGGCGTCGAGCAGCTTGAAGGACTCGACGTCGCCCACGAACGGCGGCAGGGTGAGACCGCGCCCGTGCACGTTGGCCGCCATGCAGCCGCCCATGGTGAGCCGGTCGGCGCCGGTCTGCTTCTGCGAAAAGGCCCATTGCCTTGCGCGCCCGCGCTGGGTGTAGACGAGGTGCTCGAGCAGCTGCGGCCACTGGAGTCCCGATTCGACCTCGATCAGGCCGCGGTTGGTATCGAACGCGAGCACCCGGCTGAGCTTGCGGATGTCGATCAGCACCCCGTCCGTGGCGAACGCCTGCGCGCCCATGGCGTGGCGTCCGCCCGCGATGCAAACCGCACGCTGCTCGCGCCGCGCCGCGTTGATTGCGCGTCGCACCGCGTCCAGCGTCTGCGGCACCACGACGCTATGGACGCGGGTTGCGTTCAGCCCCGAGTGGATGTCGTTCACGACGACGTCGTCGGCGCGCGCCGGCGCGTATGGCCACGCCGCCGCCAGTCCCGCGATCCGGAGGAACTCCCTGCGCGTGATCATGGCCGAAGCCTCCTTGCGCTTACAGCATGAAAAGCCCGGCGCTCCCCGCGCCGAGGAAAACGAAGAAGTGCACTACGCTCCAGATGCGGTAGCGCGCGCCGATCTTCTCGGGCAATTCGTTCGCCAGCAGGAACAGCCGCCCGTCAGCGGGCTTGCGCAGGATGTGGACGCCCTCCGTCGAGCGCGACCGCACTTGGGCGTGGAGCGCGCGCACCTCGCGCCGCGCCTGCAGCCGGGCGAGCTCCCATTCCTTCATGCTGATCCTGCCGTCGCGGTCGAGATCGAAGCGCTCATGCAGATGCCGCTGGTCCGCTTTCCATTGCGCGAGCAGCGCGCCCACATCGGCGCGCTCGTCGCCGGGCGCGATTGCGCCCGCAGTGGTGGTGCTGAACTCGCCGATGGCGTAAATGACGGACTTGGTGCGGAGCAGCCACTCGGTGTGGCGGCGGTCGAATTCATCCCAGTGCTTGCGGTCGTGGGTCAGCACTTCCGCCCCCTCCGGGGAAATCACGCACTGGCCGGTGTCATCCACCAGCAGGAACTGCTCCACGCTCGAACCGCTGTCCACCGTCTGCCACTTGTCGTTCGAGCCCTTCTCCTCGATCTGGTACCAATACCAGCAGCACGGGGTCCGGCTCAGCCTGCTCAGGATCGGTTCGCCGGGAAGGAGCTCGGTGCGCCCGAAGAGCTCGACGTAGCCCTGTGCGGCGGAGGCCAC
>JAHZNX010000167.1 GCA_020028375.1 Betaproteobacteria bacterium
AGTACGAGGTGCTGCAGTGGCTGATGTTCCAGATGGGGGGCGTCGGGCCGATATTCGGCCAGGTGCACCACTTCCTGCGCGCGGCGAAGGAGCCGGTGCCCTACGCCATCGAGCGCTACACGAAGGAAACCCGGCGTCTGTACGGGGTGCTCAATGACCGCCTCAAGGACCACGCGTATCTGGCCGACGGATACTCGATCGCGGACATCGCGACTTATCCATGGGTCGCGCGCTTCGAGTGGCACAAGACGGACTTGAACGACTTCCCGCACGTCAAGCGCTGGTTCGACGCGATTTCGGCGCGGCCGGCGGTGCAGAAGGGCATGAAGGTCCCCTCCTGAGGGGCATAACCAGTGACCGGTGACCCGTGGGGCGAAAGACATGAACCACAGACGCAGGCAAATCGTCATTGCAAGTGGCGCACTGTTCGCAATGCCCGTTTTGGCGCTGGCGCAGCAATGCAGGGTCACGCCGCGCGATGCGCTGGGGCCGTTTTACGTCAAGGGCGCCCCGTCACAGACGGAGCTGTGCGCGAGCGGATCGGGGGGGAGCCAGAAGCTGGCGGTCTCGGGCCGCGTGCTCGGCACGCCGGATTGCGCGGCGCTCGCCGGCGCGCTGGTCGAAGTCTGGCAGGCCGACTCCCGCGGAGACTACACCCAGGTCGGCGCGAAGCAGGACGACCCCGGCTGCCTGCTGCGCGCGAGCCTGCGGTGCGATCCCGAAGGGCGCTATTCGTTCCGCACGGTGCTTCCGGGCGAATACCCGGGCCGTCCGCGCCACATTCACTACCGCGTGAGCGCGAAAGGATACGCGACGCTGGTGACCCAGCTCTATTTCGCGCGCGAGCGCGGCGTTGCCGACGCTCTCGTCGTCAAAGCCGTGCCGAAGGACGGCCTTCTGGCCGCGACATTCGATATCATGCTCGCCCGGTCCTGAGCCGCGCGACGGGACGAATTCCATGCCGGGCGAGGCGGAGCCGGGACGATGATCGACGGGCTGGTGCGCATCCTGGTGTTCCAGGGCATCGGGGAAATCGTCGCAAAGTTCATCGTTCCGCTCGTGCCCGGGCCGGTGATCGGGCTCGTGCTGCTGCTCGCGTACCTGGCCTGGCGGGGAAGCGTGCCGGAAGGCGTTGAGCTGGTGTCCGCCGGCTTCATGCGCTACCTCGGCGTGCTGTTCGTGCCGGCTGCGGTAGGCGTAGTGCTGTTCTGGCCGCACCTGCAGCAGCAGGCGCTCGCTATTGCCATCGCCCTGGTCGGAAGCGTAGTCGCGACGGTTGCGGTGGCTGCGCTCGCCGCGAAGCTACTTTCGCGGAGCGGTTCCGATGCGCCCTGATCTCCCCGCCATTCATGAGATCTGGGTCTATCTCTCGGGCAGCCCGCTGCTCGCGCTGATCCTGACGCTTGCGGCCTACCAGATCGGGGTGGTGATTTACGAGCGCACGCAGCTGAACCCACTCGCGAACCCGGTGCTGATCGCCGTCACGCTGATCACCCTTGCCCTCGCCGCGCTCGACATGCCCTATGCGACCTACTTCGAGGGCGCGCAGTTCGTGCACTTCCTGCTCGGCACGGCGACCGTGTCGCTCGCAGTGCCGATCTACAAGGGCCTGCCGTCGCTGCGCGGGCGCCTCCTGCCGCTCAGCGCCGCGCTCCTCGGCGGCGGAGCGACCTCGATCGTAAGCGCCGTCCTGCTCGCGCGGCTGCTCGGCGCGGACGAGACCATCGTCGGCGGAATGTACGCGAAGTCGCTGACTGCACCGATCGCGATGGGCGTCGCGGAGCGCGTCGGCGCCTCCCCCACGCTGACGGCGGTGTTCACCGTCACGACCGGCATTCTCGGTGCGGCGCTCGGCCGGTTCGTGCTCGACGCGGTGCGGTGCCGCGAATGGTGGCAGCGCGGCTTTGCGATCGGGGTGGCCGCACACGGGATCGGGACCTCCCGCGCGCTCAGCGTGCATCCCGAAGCGGGGGCCTACGCCGGGCTCGCGATGGGATTACACGGGGTGATCGGGGCAATCGTGATCCCGTGGGCGATCTCCGCGCTGCGCTGATTTGACGCAGATCAAAGCCGGTCCCCGTCCGACTGCCTAGACTAGACCTGTTGGCGCGTGAGCGCCTCGCGCGTAAAGCCAGGAGGCCACCATGTTCAAGCTGGCAGTGCTGGGACCGATCGTGACGGGCGGCATCGGCGTCGCGCGGCAATGCGTTGACTGCTATCGCCGGCGGCCGTACTACGACGGAGATGCGTGCTTCGGATTTGGCCCTGGATGCCTGGAATATCGGCCGCAAGCCCGCGAGCGGATCGCCGCTCGCGCCGTCGACGAAACCGCGCCCCTTCCAAAGCTCTAAGGCACGAGAACGGCGGCGCCGGTGATGCGGCCCTCCCGCAGCCGTGACAAGGCTTCGTTCGCCTGATCGAGCCGGAGGATCTCGACGCTCGTCTTGACCGGGACTTTCGGCGCCAGGGCGAGGAATTCCTCGCCGTCGCGCCGCGTAAGGTTGGCCACGGAGCGCACGACGCGCTCGCCCCAGAGGATCTCGTAGGGAAACGCCGGGATCTCGCTCATGTGGATGCCGGCGCAGACCACGGTGCCGCCCTTCGCGGTGGCGCGGAGCGCGGCGACGACGAGCGGCCCCACCGGCGCGAAGATGATCGCGGCGTCGAGCTCCTCGGGCGGCCGCGCGTTGGAATCCCCGGTCCATTCCGCGCCCAGCTCACGGGCGAAGCGCTGCGCTTCGGTGTCGCCGGGCCGCGAGAACGCGAACAGCCGCCGGCCCTGGTGGCGCGCGATCTGCGCCACGATGTGCGCCGCAGCGCCAAAGCCGTAAATGCCGAGGCGTTTCGCATCGCCCGCCATGACCAGCGAACGGTAACCGATCAGCCCCGCGCAGAGGAGCGGCGCAGCCGCCGCGTCGTCGTATTCCTTCGGGATCCCGAAGCAGTAACCGTGGTCGGCGACGGTGTACTCCGCGTAGCCGCCATCAAGGTGGTAGCCGGTGAAGCGTGCCGCATCGCACAGGTTCTCGCGGCCGCCGGCGCAATAGCGGCAGCGGCCGCAGGTCGAGCCGAGCCACGGCACACCCACGCGCTCGCCGATCGCAAAGCGCTCCACGCCCGCGCCTTTCTCTTCCACCGTGCCAATAATCTCGTGGCCGGGAACGATCGGGAGCTTGCCCCGGGCGAGCTCGCCGTCCACGACATGGAGATCGGTCCGGCACACGCCGCAGGCGCGGACCCTCATCAGCAGCTGCCCCGGGCCCGGCCGGGGGACGGGCAGATCGACGAGCTTCAGCGCCGAGCGCGGCGCGGCAAGCTGCATCGCCTTCATTTGGATTTTTCGGCGCGGGCGTGGCGCTGCAGGAAACGCACGATCTCCGTCGTGTCGAGCACCGGTGTGGTCTTGAGGGCGTCGGCCCCGACCACTGTATTCGTCCACGCCATGTGTTCCTTCATGCGCTCGACGACGCCGGGCCACTCGCTCCGGGTATGGCGGCGGGGATCGGGCAGGGCGTGGCACTGCGTGCAGGCGATGCTGAACATCTTTCCGGCTTCGGACTTGAGGGCGGGGTGGGCGGGGTCCATTTCCCGCTGCCCGTGTTTTTTCAGGTAGGCGACGAGCGCCCCGGTCTCCTGTTCGCTCGGCGCCTCCACGTTGTCCATCATCTCCTTCATGAGCACGCCCATGTTGCCCTGCCCCTGCATGCGCCACACCATGCGCACGACGATGGTCGTCCACTTGTCGGGCGCATGCATCTGCGGGCTCGGCAGGTAATGGCATTGCACGCAATAGCGTGCGGCGAGCCGCGCACCCTCGGAGCGCGGCTCGGGCAGCTGGTGCGGCTCGATCGAGGGCGGCAGGATCCGCTCCAGCAGCTTGCCGTGCAGGCTCTGGGACCAGAGGTACTTGGCGCGCGCGACTTCAGGGGAGGCCGGCCCACCGCGGGACTCGGCCGCCGCCGCGAGCCCCGCACAACCGAGCGCAAGCGCGCCAAGGAGGCGCTGCGAAAGTTTCGAGCCGGACATATCTCGAATTCTAGAGCGGCCGGTCACGAGCCACCAGCCGCGAGTCACATGCTCATAGAGTGTGAGCCCGGTCGCCTTGCGTGAAGCCAAGCAATGAGGCGGTCACGCCCTTGCCAAGGGCGATCACCTTGAACAGCTCACCCATTTCCGCGGGCGAGAGCAGCCTGTGTGCCTGCGATGCGAGCGGCGCATAGGCCGCAGCCTCGGTAGCCGGCGTCTCCGCGAGGATCCCGGTGATGCCGCAATTGACCAGGAACTGCGCCTGGCTGGTGTAGCCGAGGAGATCGAGCCCTCCCGCCCGCCCCGCCTGTGCGATCGCCGAGAAATCCACGTGCGCGGTGATGTCCTGCAGTCCCGGGAGCAGGAAGGGGTCATCGTGCGCGCGGTGCCGGTAATGGCACATGAGCGTGCCGCGGTCGCGCTGCGGGTGATAGAACTCGCGGCGCGGGAAGCCGTAGTCGATGAAGAGCGCGGCGCCGCTCTCGAGCATGCCGCCGACGCTGCGCAAGAAGCCGCGCGCCGCCAGCCCGATTTCGGTCGTGTGGCGATCCGGAAGATTCAGTTCCTGCGCCGCGGCCGCGAGCACGGCTGGAGCGGGGCGGAGGGACCACTCGAAGCCGCCGGCTGCGCCGACGGCGACACCGGCTTCGAGCAGGTCGCCCGTGCGGGTGCTGACCACATGAAACGGCATCGCGTCGAGCACTTCGTTTCCGATCACGCACCCCCGGAAACCCGTTGGGAGCTGGTTGAGCCACGCGACGCGCTCGATCAGATGCGGCACGCGGGCCGCCAGCGTGTCGCGGCTGCGGTCCCTCAGATCGGGCGACAGCTCGAGGATCAGGTAGCGATCGGGCAAGGCGCCGAGCGACGCCAGCTCGGCAAGCAGTGCCGCCGCGAGCACGCCCGAGCCGGCGCCGACTTCCAGCACCTCGGGGCGGGACGCGCGCAGCGCCTGCGCCACTTGCCGGGCCAGGGTTCGCCCGAACAGGCGCGATATCTCCGGGGCGGTCACGAAGTCGCCACCCGCGCCGAGCTTGCGCGCGCCGGCCATGTAGTAGCCGAGCCCCGGCTCGTAGAGCACCAGCTCGAGGTAACGCGCGAAGCTGATCCACCCGGCGCTCGCCTCGATCTCGCGGCGCACGCGCCCGGCGACGAGCGCACTGTGGGCTCGGGCGTCTTCCGTGGGCGCCGGCAGTTCCATCGGCCTGTTCAATACGGGCGGTGTCCTGCCTACCGCTGGCGCGGCGCGTCGCCCACGATGACGCCGTCGCGCAGCTCGATCACGCGATCGCAGCGCGCGGCGAGCCGGGGGTCGTGCGTGACGATGAGAAACGCGGTGCCCCTGGTCTCGTTGAAGCGGCGCATCA
>JAHZNX010000020.1 GCA_020028375.1 Betaproteobacteria bacterium
ATCGTCAGGTCCGAGGACCATGGGCGCCTCCGTTCAAGAAGAGTGTCGCCGCGCTGAATTCAGCGGTACGCATCGGGATTCCAGGTGTGCGTCTCATCCTGTCCGTCCTTGCACCAGGCGTACAGCGAGTCGTACACCACCATGCCGTGCCTCAGCATCTCGTGGTCGTCCCTGAAATTGCGGGACAGGCCGAGTGAGACCGCGAGCAAGCCGGCCGCCTGCGGCGCAAGGTCCAGACGGCCGGTGTCCGCGCCGCGCACGATGACCGCGAGCCGGGCGAGCGCAGGGTCGCCCGTCAATCGGTAGGACTTGAGAAAGGTATCGAAGCTGCACAGCTCGCCGTCATGCGAGAAGTGCACGTCCGGAACGTCGTACGGGATCGCCTCCTTGTCCTTCGCCGCGCGCAACACTTCCTTAGGAGGCACGTAGAGAAACTCCGCCTCGGGGTCCACGAAGCGCGCAATGAGCCATGGACAGGCGATGCGGTCGATCTTGGGACGCTCGCGTGTGACCCAGCGCGTGGCGGCGTTCTTCGGCTTGGAAACCACCCCGCCGCCGGCGGCTTTCCATCCCTCCTCCAGCCCGCCCTCCAGGAACCGGGCGGAAATGCCGATCTCGCGCAGAGCCTTCGCCGCGTTCTGGCTCACTTCGTGGCCGTGCACGCAATAGGTGACGATGCTCGCCGCGCGCGGAAGCGTCTTCGCCCACCCGGCGACCGCGCCGGGATCGCGCCGCAGCGCCCCGGCGGCCATGTCGGGTGCCGCGTGAAACGCCGGCGGTCTGCGCACATCGATAACAAGCGGCGGCTGTCTGCCAGCCAGTGCGGATTTCAACTCTATCGCGGTGATGGATGTGCTCATGGCTTACGCCCCCTTTCAGATGTGATTTCCAGCCCGCTCGTGGCCAGAATGATATCCGTTCCCGCAGCACCGACCGCGTAATCGCTGCCGGCAGCCGGAACAAAGTTGGTAAAGGCATCGAGCCCGCCCGCCGTCTTGCTGGAAGCCTGCAGCGTGAGCCCGCACAGGTTCACGAGAGCAGCGACGGGAGTGGCCATGCTGGCGCTGCCCTTGCTGAGGTCAATTCTCCACAGCGATTTTGAGACCGAAGTCAAGGCAAGCAACGTCCCGTCCGCGCCGACTGCAAGCGCGGCAAATCCGACATCCCAGCGCTCCCTTCCCTGCAGCGTGATGGGATGCTCCCTCACTTCGAGACTGTCCGCATCGATCCGCCACAACCGGGACTGCACGTTGCTGGAAACGATCGCGGACCCCGAGCCGTCCAGCACCATGTCGGGATCGCAGGCGAACCGGGCAACCGCCCAGCCCGGCAGCGCGATCGTCCGGATCAGCCGCTTGGTCTGGCCATCGTAGACGCGCACGTTATCGAGACCCAGCAGCCAGATCCGGTTTCGCGCCGCATCCCGCCGGATGCGAAAGCCGTCGTGCAGGACCTCGCCGTCACCGCCACGGAATGCCGCCGCGCCTTGAGCCTGAACCCCTTCCTGGCTGCAGCCCGCAATTGCCATCGCCGCAACGATCACGGTCCACCAAATACAAGCAATGATGATTCGGTTACGCATGAGCACACTCCTTTTCCGTTGAACAGGAGCAGCGCTTGAGACGGAATGTCTTTGCGGACCGGGTGTCTGCGATTGACCCGGCTAGGCGCGAACCCTGCCTGACGCGGCAGGTGCGCCTACATTGAAGATTGTTCGTTGGATGACGCATTTCGCCCCACTTCCCGTGCTCCTGCGAGCGCGGACGTTGCAGAACTTGGGCGAAACGCCTTGGGTAACCGGGTGTCTGCGTCAAACCCGATTTTCGTGCACTTTATAACATAGATGTGATAATGTCAACACCTGTCATGAACGGCACCCGGCCCCGCCGCTACCCGCGGCTTCCCTCCCCGCCCGTGGCGACCGCGACCTGCCCACTAACTCCTTATATCGACATCACTTTATGACTACCTTTCGGGCGTTGATGACAAGCCTGCCCACGGGAAACTCGACCCTACGCATGCGCGTATGGCGGGCGCTCAGGACTACGGGGTGCGGGGTCCTGCGTGATGGCGTGTACCTGTTGCCGGCGCAGGCCCCGCGCGCCCCGGCGCTGGCGGAAGCGGAGTCGGAGGTCAAAGCCGCCGGCGGGTTTGCGATGACCGTGGAACTGAATATTCGGACCGCCGCGCAGCTTGATCACATACGCAAGCTATTTGACCGCAGCAACGAATACGGCGCGCTCGTTGCGAGGATCGGCGCTGCAAAGGCCGCTCTGCAGCGACTCGGAAAGCGCAAGGCGGACACGCTGGTTCAGCGCCTGCGGCGTGCGTTCGAGGAACTGGTCGAGATCGATTTCTATCCCGGGCACGCGCACCTGCAGGCTAAAGAGGCGATGGCAGCCCTGGAACGCGCAACGCAAAGTCTCTCTTCTGCAGGTGAGCCGCATCCCTCGAAGGCGAAAGTGCGCCGGCTGGATCCGTCAAGATATCGCGATCGGACGTGGGCAACGCGCAAGGATCTCTGGGTGGACCGCCTGGCCAGTGTCTGGCTCATCCGGCGCTTCATCGACCGGGGCGCGAAATTCGTATGGATCGATCGTCCCCGTGACCGTCCCAAAGGGTCCATCGGTTTCGATTTCGACGGCGCTCAGTTCACCCACGTCGACGGCCGCGTGACCTATGAGGTGCTGCTGACAAGCTTTGGCCTGGAAGATGACCCGGCGCTTGCGTCAATCGGGCACGCAGTTCACTTCCTCGATGTCGGCGGCATTCCGGTTGCGGACGCCAGGGGGCTTGAAACGATGCTCAGGGGAATACAGGCGAGGACGCGCAACGACGATGCGAGGGCCCTCGAGGCCATGAAGGTTTTCGACCTTCTTTACTCGGCGTACGCCCACGCAAAGGCTGCATAGATTCGAGTCACTCGGGTTCAATGCCCGCCGCCTTGATCACCCGTGCCCACTTCGCGGATTCCGCAGCCTGGAATTTCTCCAGTTCCGCTGAAGTCGTGGTCCACGGCTCGATCCCGGTCGTCTTGAAGAACTTGTCCGCCGGCGCGCTCTTCGTGGCGCTGATGAAGAGCTCGCGCAGCCGCGCCACGACGGCGGGCGGCGTCTTCGCCGGAGTATAGGCCGCGAACCAGAAGGTCAGCTCGTAGCCCTTCACACCGGCTTCGGCGATCGTTGGCAGCTCCGGCACGTTGGGCATGCGCTTCGGGCTGCTCACGCCGAGCGCGCGCACCTTGCCCGCCTGCACCTGCGGCAGCCCGGTGACGACGTCGGTGATCATCATGTCGATGTGGCCGCCGACCAAGTCGGTCACGGCCATCGGGTTGCTCTTGTAGGGCACGTGCACCAGCTTCAGCCCCGCCATCTGCTGGAACAGCTCGCTCGCAACCCGGCTCGAGGAGCTGCCGCTGCCGAAGGTGAGCTTGCCGGACTGGCGCTTGGCAAGCGCGATGAACTCCTTCACAGTCTTCGCCGGAACGCGCGGGTGCACGATCATGACCTGTCCGCCGCGCGCGAGAGCGGTGACCGGAGTGAAATCCCGCACCGGGTCGTACGGAATCTTCTTGTAAAGGTGCTCGTTGGCGGCATGTGTCGTATTGGTGCCGATCAGCACCGAGTAGCCGTCCGCCGGCGTCCGGATGAAGGCCTGCGTCGCGATGATCCCGTTCGCGCCCGGCCGGTTGTCATTGACCACGTTCTGCTTCGTCTCGGCGGTAATCCCCTGCCCCAGCGAGCGCGCGAGCGTGTCAGTCGCACTCCCCGCCGCGAACGGCACGTAGAACGTGATCGCCTTCGCGGGATACTCCTGCCCCGTCGCGGCGCTCCACGCGCCGGCCAATACGAGAGCGGTCATCGAGCATGAGAGGAAACGTCTGTTTTGGATCATCATGGAACTCCTGGTAATTGTGAACAGAGAGATTCAGAAGACTTGTTCACTTGGTGTGCTTGGCGGCTCAATCATTATTCCGGGTTCCCTTGGCGTCCTGGCGGTTAAGCCTTCACGCCCAGCATCTCCGCGGCGTGCTTGCGCGTCGTCTCGGTGATCTTCACCCCGCCCAGCATTCGCGCGATCTCCTCCACGCGCTGGCTCCGGTCGAGCGCCGTCACCCGCGAGAGCACCTTGCCGTTCTCGGTCGCCTTGATCACCTGCCACTGCTGGTCGGCCGAGGCCGCGACCTGGGGCAGATGGGTGATGCACATCACCTGGTGCCGGCCGCCGAGCTGCTTCAGCATCCTGCCCACGATTTCCGCCACGCGCCCGCCGATGCCCGCGTCCACCTCGTCGAAGATCAGCGTGGGCACCTGGGCCACGCGGCTCGCCACGGTCTGGACCGCGAGCGACAGGCGCGACAGCTCGCCTCCCGACGCCACCTTCGCCAGCGGCTGCGGCGCCATGCCCTTGTGCGCCGACACCAGGAACTCGACGTCCTCCAGTCCATGCGCGGTAACTTCCGTCACCGCGTGAAGGACTGCTTCGAACCGGCCTCCGGCCATGGCAAGCTCCTGCATCGCGGCCGTCACCTGTTCGGACAGTTTCTTCGCCGCCTTTTTTCTTCCGGCCGACAGTTTCCCGGCTTCCACGAGACAGGCGGCGTGCGCCTCCTCCTCGCGTTTTCGCAGCGCCTCCACGTCGCCGCCCTCGCCGAGCTCGCGCAGCCGCGCCCTGGCGGCCTCCAGCTTTGCCGGCAGCGCTTCCGGCTGTGCCCGGTACTTGCGCGCAGCGGCGTGTACGGCATCGAGCCGTCCCTCGACCTCGCGCAGCCGCTGGGGATCAAGGTCGATCCGCTCGCCGTAACGGCGCAGCGCGTAGACGGCTTCCTGCAGCTGGATCCGCGCCGGTTCGAGCAGCCCCAGGATCTCTTTAAGCCTGGAATCGTACTCGAGGAGACCGCCGAGCCTGGCCGTCACGGCGTTGACCCGCGCCATGACGGAGTCCTCGCCTTCGGAAAGCGCTTCAACACCGAGCTGGGCAGCCTCGATCAGGCTCGCCGCGTGTGCCAGGCGCGAGTGCTCGGCCGTGAGCTCCGGCCATTCGTCGGCGGTGAACCGGAGTCCCTCGAGTTCGCGCACCTGCCATTCGAGCTGCTCGCGCTCGGCGGCGAACGCCGCGGCGTTGCTCTCGAACGCGATGCGGCTGTCGCGGCGCTGCCGCCACTCGCCGTGAAGCTGCGCGACCTTGCCGGCAGCGTCCGCGAGACTACCGAAACCGTCCAGCAGCTCGCGCTGCGCGGCGGCGCGCCCGAGCGACTGGTGCTCGTGCTGGCCGTGAATGTCCACCAGGCCCTCGCCCAGCTGCCGCAGCTGAACGAGGGTGGCGGAGTGGCCGTTGATGAAGCCGCGCGAGCGACCCGAGGACTCGACCACGCGCCGCATGAGCAGCGTGCCTTCGTCGCCGGCGAGATCGTTGTCCTTCAGCCAGCGCGCGATACCGGGTCGCTCCGCTACGCCGAACTCCGCCTCGATCTCCGCGCGCTCCGCGCCGCTACGCACCACGATGGCGTCGGCCCGTTCGCCGAGTACCATCGCGAGCGCGTCGATCAGGATGGATTTGCCGGCCCCCGTCTCGCCGGTGAGCACCGTAAAGCCGGGCGAGAACTCCAGCTCCAGGTGGTCCACGATCACGAAATCGCGGATAGACAGGCTGCGTAGCATCAGAACAACATGACCAGTGACCAGTCACGCTTCATTCTCTATACCAGTTCAGCTTCTCGCGCAGCATGGTGTAGTAGCTGTGCTTGGCGGGATGCAGCAGGCGAATGGCGTGCGAATAGCGCCGCACCGTCACGCGGTCGCCCTCGCGCAGGTCGTAACGCGTATGGCTGTCGAAATGGACGCGCGGATCGGCGGCGTGGCGGACGATGACGTCCACGACGGAATCGCTGCTGACGACGATCGGCCGGTTCGACAGCGTGTGCGGGGACACCGGGACCAGCGCCATCACCGAGAGCGCCGGATGCACGATCGGTCCGCCGGCGGACATGGCGTACGCCGTGGAGCCGGTGGGGCTCGCCACGATCAGCCCGTCGGAGCGCTGGTTGTACATGAATTCTCCGTCGATGCGGACTTCGAGCTCGATCAGGTTGGCGCGGGCGCCCTTGCTCACCACGATGTCGTTGAACGCGAGCGCCTGGGTCGCCTTTTGCGCCCTGGTCCTGACCAGCCCCTCCAGCAACATCCGCTTTTCGGCGACGAATTTGCCGTCGAGGATCGCGCCGATGGTGCCGTTCATGTTCTCGACCGAGATATCGGTGAGAAAACCGAGCCGGCCCTGGCTGACGCCGACCAGCGCCACGTCGTGCGGAGCGAGAGTGCGCGCGATATTGAGCATGGTCCCGTCGCCGCCGATGATGATGGCGAGATCGGCCTTCCTGCCGAGCTCCTCCAGCGGCAGCACCGGGTAGCGGCCGCGGCCCGCGCGCGACCCGGCGACCCGGTCCATCAGCACGTCGACCTTGCGCCGCTCCAGGAAGCGGGCGAGCTTAAGCAGGGGCGCCGCGACCTCGGGGCTCTTGTACTTGCCGATCAGCGCGACGGTCCTGAACGCGGATTTCATGACCGCATTCTAACTGACAAAGACGTGACGAGTGATGAGTGACGAGTGACGAGGAAATCCCGCGAAATCCAGGAGATTCAAGGGTTACACCCATCACCCGTCACCCATCACTCATCACCGCTTTTTAAGTAGAATAAGCCATGCCCGCCGAGTCTCCCGCGCTCAACGAACGCGCGCTCATCCTGCTGAAGACTCTCGTCGAACGCTACATCGCCGAAGGCCAGCCGGTCGGCTCGCGCGCGCTGTCGCGCTACTCGGGACTCGACCTCTCCCCGGCCAGCATCCGCAACGTGATGGCCGATCTCGAGGAGATGGGCTTGATCGCGAGCCCCCATACTTCCTCCGGACGCGTGCCGACCCCGCGCGGCTATCGGTTCTTCGTGGACACGCTGCTGACCATCAAGCCGCTCGATACCGTCGAGATCAGCCAGCTCGAGGGACAGCTGCATGCCGAGAGCACGCAGAGGCTGGTGGTGTCCGCCTCGCAGCTCCTGTCCGACCTCACGCACTTCGCCGGGGTCGTGATGACGCCGCGGCGCGGCGCCGGCTTCCGCCACATCGAGTTCCTGAGGCTCTCGGACTCGCGCGTCCTCCTCATCCTCGTCACGCCCGAGGGCGACGTGCAGAACCGGATCCTGGCTACCGAGAAGCGCTACTCGCCGGCGGAGTTGACCGAAGCGGCGAACATCCTCAACCAGAACTACGCGGGGCTGACCTTCGACGAGATCCGGCGCCGCATACGCGAGGAGCTGAAACAGCTTACCGCGGACATGACCCAGCTCATGACGGCGGCGCTGGAAGCCGGCAGCCGCGCCGCCAGCGAGTCGGCCGAGGAAGTCGTGATATCGGGCGAGAGCAATCTCCTCGATTCGCAGGACCTGTCCTCCAACATGGCGACGCTGCGGAAGCTGTTCGATCTGTTCGACCGCAAGACCGGGCTGCTCCAGCTGCTCGAAGTCTCCAACCGGGCGCAGGGCGTGCAGATCTTCATCGGCGGGGAGTCGGGCGTCGCGCCGCTCGATGAATGCAGCGTGATCACGGCGCCCTACGAGGTCGACGGCCAGGTCGTGGGCACGGTCGGCGTGATCGGCCCGACCCGGATGGCCTACGAGCGCGTCATCCCCATCGTCGACATCACGGCCAAGCTGCTCTCCAGCTTGCTGACACAGCGCTGAGCGCCGCGCTCCCAGTTGAACCCAGAACCCCCCTACTCGCACGGGACCCGGCCCCGCATCGGCGTTCTGCTGATCAACCTCGGCACGCCCGCGGCGCCGACCGCGGCGGCGGTGCGCGCTTATCTCCGGGAGTTCCTTTCGGACCCGCGGGTGATCGAGATTCCCCGCCTCCTCTGGGGGCCGATCCTGCATCTGTTCGTCCTCACCACCCGCCCCGGCGCGTCCGCGCGGCGCTATGCCCAGATCTGGATGAGCGAAGGCTCGCCGCTGCGGGTTCACACCGAGCGCCAGCTCCTGCTCCTGCGCGCCCACCTCGGCGAGCGCGCGCCGCACCTGCCGCTCGTCGTGGATTACGCGATGCGCTACGGTGCACCCTCGATCCCGGAGAAGCTGAGCGAGCTGAAGGCGCAGCACTGCAACCGCATCGTGCTGGTCCCGCTCTATCCCCAGTACTCGGCAAGCGCGACGGCGAGCGTCTTCGACGCCGCCTTTGCGAGCCTGCAGGACCTGCGCAACCAGCCGTCGGTCCGGACGGTGCGGAGCTTCCACGATCACCCGGGCTACATCGCGGCGCTCGCCCGGAGCATGCGCGACTACTGGGCGAGAAACCGGCGGCCGGACGTGCTGCTGATGAGCTTTCATGGCGTGCCGCGCGCGACCCTCGACAAGGGCGACCCCTACCACTGCGAGTGCCAGGCAACCGGGCGGCTGCTCGCCGAAGCGCTGGGGCTGCGCGCGGAGCAATATCGCGTCACGTTCCAGTCGCGCTTCGGCGCCGCCGAGTGGTTGAAGCCCTATACCGCCGACACGCTCGAGGAGCTCGGCAAGAGCAGGGTCGGGCGGGTGGATGTCGTCTGCCCGGGCTTCGTGAGCGACTGCCTGGAGACACTGGAGGAGATCGCCATCGAAGGTAAAAGCGTTTTCCTGAATTCCGGCGGGCGCGAATTCCACTATGTCCCGAGCTTGAACGAGCGCGACGACTGGGTGCGGACGCTCGCCGAGATCGTGACCAGTAACCTGCTCGGCTGGTCCGACAGCGCGACGCACGAGACGCTGGAAAAGTCGCGCCTGCGCGCCCTGCAGATGGGCGCAAAGGCATGAAGAGTGAAGATTCGCCGAGAGTTCTTTCCATTCAGTCAGTTAGGGGAAGGTCCGGGCTCTTGAACCCGGCGCGCCCGTCCCAATATTCAAGAAGTTAGCGTGGAGCGCATGATGCAGGAAGCACCCGAGGCCACCCACAACACGAATGAACCACCGGCCGGAGAGCTCGCTGCTCCCGATCCGCAAGCCGCACAACAAAAGGCTCAGCCGCAGACGGCGCAGGAGCCCGCTCTCGACGCCGCGACGAGCCTCGAGGAGCGGCTGAAGAAAGCGGAGCTCGCAGCAGCCGAACACCACGATGCCTGGCTGCGGGCCAAGGCCGAGGCCGACAACGTCCGCAAGCGTGCGCGCGGCGAGATCGCGAGCGCGCACAAGTTCGCCCTCGAGAGCTTCGCTTCCGAGCTGCTCGCGGTGAAGGACAGCCTGGAAGCAGCGCTTGCCTCCGAGAACGCGTCGGTGGACAGCATGAGGAGCGGGGCGGAGCTGACATTGAAGCAGCTCTCCGGCGTGTTCGAGCGCTTCAACCTCGTCGAGATCAATCCCGCCGGGCAGAAATTCGATCCGCACCGCCACCAGGCGGTGAGCGCGGTAGAGTCCGACGCCGAGCCGAACACCATCGTCCAGGTGCTGCAGAAGGGCTATCTGCTGCACAATCGAGTGATCCGCCCTGCGCTGGTCCTGGTCGCGAAACCCCGCAGCGGGAGCACCTGACCATTGAATCCCGGGGGCTCAACCCCATATCCCAGATAGGACGAATCTGTCGAGAAATTAACGAGGTAGAACATGGGCAAGATCATTGGCATCGACCTGGGAACCACCAACTCTTGCGTGGCCGTGATGGAGAACGGCCAGCCCAAGGTGATCGAGAACTCCGAGGGCGCGCGCACGACCCCCTCCATCGTCGCCTACATGGAGGACGGCGAGATCCTCACCGGCGCGCCGGCAAAGCGCCAGGCGGTCACCAATCCCAAGAACACGCTTTACGCGGTCAAGCGGCTGATCGGCCGGCGTTTCGCCGACAGCGAAGTGCAAAA
Organism: Betaproteobacteria bacterium; assembly: GCA_020028375.1. Taxonomy (GTDB): domain Bacteria; phylum Pseudomonadota; class Gammaproteobacteria; order Burkholderiales; family SG8-41; genus SG8-41. The sequence goes on from JAHZNX010000020.1 coordinate 9,872, forward strand.
GGCGATCAAGGTGGTGCCGTACAAGATCACCGAGGCCGCCAATAAGGACGCCTGGGTCGAAGTGCGCGGCAAGAAGATGGCGCCGCCCGAAATCTCGGCGCAGGTGCTGATCAAGATGAAGAAGACCGCCGAGGACTACCTCGGCGAGCCTGTCACCGAGGCGGTGATCACCGTGCCCGCCTACTTCAACGACTCGCAGCGCCAGGCGACGAAGGACGCGGGACGCATCGCGGGCCTCGAAGTCAAGCGCATCATCAACGAGCCGACCGCGGCCGCGCTCGCGTTCGGGCTCGACAAGCAGGAGAAGAAGGACCGCAAGATCGCGGTCTACGACCTGGGCGGCGGCACCTTCGATATCTCGATCATCGAGATCGCCAACGTCGAGGGCGAGCACCAGTTCGAGGTGCTCTCGACCAACGGTGACACCTTCCTCGGCGGCGAGGACTTCGATCAGCGCCTGATCGAGTACGTGTGCGACGAGTTCAAGAAGGAGAGCGGCATCGACCTGCGCAAGGACATGCTCGCGCTGCAGCGGCTGAAGGACGCCGCGGAGAAGGCCAAGATCGAGCTCTCCTCCAGCGCGCAGACCGAGATCAACCTGCCCTACATCACCGCCGACCAGTCGGGACCCAAGCACCTGGCGATCAAGGTGACGCGCGCCAAGTTCGAGAGCCTGGTCGAGGACCTGATCGAGAAGACGATCGAGCCCTGCCGGATCGCGATCAAGGACGCCGGCGTCAAGACGGGCGACATTTCCGACGTGATTCTCGTCGGCGGGCAGACCCGCATGCCGAAGGTGCAGGACCGGGTCAAGGAGCTCTTCGGCAAGGAGCCGAGGAAGGACGTCAATCCCGACGAAGCGGTGGCGGTCGGCGCCGGGATCCAGGCCGGCGTGCTGAAGGGCGACGTCAAGGACGTGCTGCTGCTCGACGTGACACCGCTCTCGCTCGGCATCGAGACGCTCGGCAGCGTGATGACCAAGCTCATCCAGAAGAACACCACCATCCCGACCAAGGCGCAGCAGGTATTTTCGACCGCGGAAGACAGCCAGACTGCAGTCACCATCCACGTGCTCCAGGGCGAGCGCGAGATGGCGCGCGGCAACAAGAGCCTCGGCCAGTTCAATCTGACCGACATTCCGCCCGCGCCGCGCGGCATGCCGCAGATCGAGGTCACCTTCGACATCGACGCGAACGGGATCCTGCACGTCTCCGCCAAGGACAAGGCGACCGGCAAGGAAAACAAGATCAAGATCCAGGCAAGCTCGGGCCTCACCGAGCAGGAAATCCAGCGCATGGTGAAGGACGCCGAAGAACACGCGGAGGAGGACCGCAAGGCGCACGAGCTGGTGGATGCGCGCAACCAGTGCGATCACATGGTGCACGCGGTGCGGAAGTCGCTGAAGGAGCACGGCGACAAGGTCGGCGCCGATGACAAGGCGAAGATCGAGGCCGCGTTGAAGGATGCGGAAGAAGCGCTGAAGAGCGAGGACAAGGCAGCGATCGAGGCCAAGACTCAGGCGCTCGCCCAGGCCGCGCACAAGCTCGCCGAGCAAGTGTACAAGGAAGAACAGGCGAAACAGCAGGCCCAGCAGGCGGGCGGCGAAAAGTCCGCGGACGAGGCCAAGAAGGAAGAAGGCAACGTCGTGGATGCGGAATACACCGAGGTCAAGGACAAGAAATAGCGCCAAATCCGGACGCTGACGCGCCGGTTTGGCTGGCCGAGTTCGAACGGACGCTGCGGCGGCGCCGTTCAACTCGGCCGTTTCGCGTGGGAAGGGGCTGAATATCCGAAATGGCGAAGCGCGACTACTACGAAGTGCTGGGGGTCAACCGGGACGCCTCCGAAGAGGAGATCAAGAAGGCGTACCGCAAGCTCGCCATGAAGTGGCACCCGGACCGCAACCCGGACAACCCCAAGGCCGAGGAGCACTTCAAGGAAGCGAAGGAAGCGTACGAGATCCTGACGGACGGCTCGAAGCGCTCGGCCTACGACCAGTTCGGGCACGCGGGCGTGGACCCGACCATGGCCGCGGGGGCGGGGGCGGGATTCAGCGGCAGCTTCGCCGACGCCTTCGGCGACATCTTCAGCGACATTTTCGGCGGCGGCCGCACGCGCTCCGGCGTCTACCGCGGCGCCGACCTGCGCTACAACCTCGATATCTCGCTCGAGGACGCCGCGCGCGGGTCCGAGACGCGCATCCGCATACCGGCGATGGAGGAATGCGCGACGTGCCACGGCAGCGGCGCCAAGCCCGGCACCTCGCCGACCACCTGCTCGACCTGCCACGGGCACGGCCAGGTGCGCATGCAGCAGGGCTTCTTCTCGATCCAACAGACGTGCCCGCGCTGCCATGGCAGCGGCAAGATCGTGGTGAGCCCCTGCGCGACCTGCGGTGGCGCCGGGCGCGTGAAGCAGCACAAGACGCTATCGGTGAAGATCCCGGCCGGCGTGGACGAAGGCGACCGCATCCGCCTGTCGGGCGAAGGTGAGGCGGGCATGAACGGCGGCCCGCCGGGCGATCTCTATGTGGTGATCCACTTGAAACCGCACCCGGTATTCAAGCGCGACCACAACGATCTCCACTGCGAGATGCCGATCAGCTTCACCACCGCCGCGCTCGGGGGCGACATCGAGATCCCGACGCTCGACGGCTATGCCAAGGTCAAGGTTCCGACGGGCACCCAGACCGGGCAGATGTTCCGGCTCCGCGGCAAGGGCATCAAAGGCGTGCGCTCATCGGGCCACGGCGACCTGATCTGCCACGTTGCGGTCGAGACGCCGGTCAACCTCACCCCGCGGCAGAAGGAGCTGCTCGCCGAGCTCGAGGCGATCAACCAGAAGGACGCCGGCCGCCACAACCCGCGCGCCCGGTCCTGGATGGAGAAGGTCAAGGAGTTCTTCGCCGAGTGACCGGCGCCTGAGGCGCTGGCCCGTCATCGCGTTACTTCGTCACTGCGTCACAGCCATTTGGCCTTGCGGAAGCGGTAGAACAGGTAGCCGTCGAGCACCACCATCAGCGCCAGGGAGAACGGGTACCCCCAGATCCATTTCAGTTCCGGCATGTGCTGGAAGTTCATGCCGTAGACCCCCGCGATCATGGTAGGCACCGCAACGAGCGCCGCGTAGGCCGCCAACCGCTTGACGGTCTCGTTCTCCTGGATGGTGAGGAGCGACAGGTTGACCGAGATGGCGGTGGTCAGCATGTCGCGCAGGCTGTCGATCGACTGGTTGATCCGCAACAGGTGGTCGTAGACGTCGCGGAAGTAATCCTGCGTGCCGGCGCAGATCTCGGGCACCCTCCCCCCGTAGAGCTTGCCGGTGGTCTCTTGCAGGGGTCCGGCGGCGTGCTTGAGCGTTGTCAGCTTCTGCTTGAGCGCGTAGAGCGCCTCAATGTTCTCGCGCGAGGGGGTGCCGGCGAACATGCGCTCCTCCAGCCGGTCGAGCTCGTCCTCCAGGTCCTCCAGCACCGGAAAATATCGGTCCACCACCGCGTCGATCAGCGCGTAGAGAACGAACCCCGAGCCGAGCTTGAGCAGGTGCGGCTCGCGCTCCGTGCGGTTGCGCACGTTGGTGAAGCCCTGCTCGGTGCGGTTGCGCACGGACAGCAGGTAGTTCCGGCCGGCGAAAATGCTCAGCTCGCCGACCTTAAGCTCGTCCCCCGCCGCTTCGACCGTGTGCACCACCGCATAAAGCGAGTCGCCGTACTCCTCAAGCTTGGGCCGCTGGTGTCCGTGGCTCGCGTCCTCCACCGCCAGCTCGTGCAGGCCGAACTGGCCCTGCATCTCCGCGAGCTCCTCCGGAGTCGCATCCTTGAGCGCCACCCAGACGAAACAGCCGGGCATGCCGAGGTAGTTGTGAATATCCTCCTTGCGGATGTCGGCGAGCTTCTTCCCGCCCTTGTAGACGGCGCAATTGATGAGCATGATCGGCCCCCTCAGTGGCGACTATGATGAAAGGGACGCCGTATCGTCAAGCGCGATGGCGCTTGGCGAATTCCCAGTCGATCTCCATCCCGAACCCGGGCCTGTCGCCGATATGGACGTGGCTGTCGCGCACCTCGACGCGCTCTCGGAAGAGCCCGTGCGCGACCGGGTCACGGGCGGCGTCGCCGTGCGATTCCACGCCGAAGCTCGAGCGCGGGAAGGCCGCCACGAGGTGCGCGTGCAGCTCAGGCGCCGTGTGCGGCGCGATCATGACGCCGTGCTGCTCCGCCAGCGCGGCGACGCGCAGCGCCTCGGTAAAGCCGCCGTAGCGCGTGGCGTCGAACTGCACGTAGCGGATCGCCCCCGAGGCGATGAAGTCGCGCACCGTGAAGCGCGTCAACTCGCGCTCGCCGTGCGCGAGCGGGATGCGGGTCGCGGCGGCGAGCTTCACGAAGTCGGCTGGCTGGAGGTACCAGTGCAGCGGCTCCTCCAGCCAGAAGATGTCGAGCGGCTCGACCGCATGCGCGAAGGCAATGCAATCGGCGAGATCGTAGGGGGCGTTCATGTCGAGCATCAGGGATACGCTCCCGCCGATTCTCTCGCGCACCGCGCGCACGCGCCGCGCTTCGTCCGCAACCGTGCCCCCGCCCGTCTTCAATTTGACGGCGCGGAAACCGGCGGCGGCGAAGCTCGCCAGCTCGTCCGCGTAGACTCCGTCGGGCGCGCCGAGCCGGTAGTAGCCGCCCGTCGCGTAGGTAAAGATCGGCCTCTTCTCCGCGCCGAGCAGGCGGTACACCGGCAGGCCGGCGCTCTTGCCCCGGATGTCCCACAGCGCGATGTCGATGCCGGCGATCGCGGCCATCACCTGGGGACGCGCTCCCCGCGGCAGCGGCGGCGGCACACCGTCGCGCCCGCCCATGCCCCCGGGCCGCGGCGAAGTGAGCGCGAACAGCCTCTCCCACACCGCCACGCTCGCGGTCGCCTCCATGCCGCGGATCAACTCCCCGAAGCGCGCCACCCAGTCGCAGATCGCTTTCTGCGGCGAGCCGTGAATCTGGCCGTAGCCGGCGATTCCGTCGTCGGTGCGCACCTCCACCAGGATGACGCTCGAGTCCTTCAGCTCCTCGTGCGCCGTCCACAGCGTGTGCTCGAGCGGAATCGATACCGGGTGGGTCTTGACCTCAGCAATCTTGCTCATTGATTCCTCGTTTCTCGTTTCTCGTCAGTCGTCACCCGTCAGTCGT
>JAHZNX010000168.1 GCA_020028375.1 Betaproteobacteria bacterium
CAAGACTGTTGGCCACGGTCGCCATCCCGGCGCTCCTGGCAGCTTCGGCGGCATGCGCCGCCCAACCGGCCATCTCGACAGGCTCGGGACAGGCATTCCCGGACAAACCAATCCGGCTGATCATCGGCAGCGCGTCGGGGTCGGGCCCGGACATCATGGCCCGGCTCATTGCCGAACACCTCTACGGCGTGTGGGGCCAGCGGGTCGTCGTTGATGCCCGCCCCGGGGTCGCCGGCATCCTCAGCGCGGAGCAGGCGCTGCGAGCGAACCCCGACGGCTACACCTGGATGATACTGACCTCCCAGCTCTTCGTTGCGACCTCCGTCTTTCCCAATCTCACGTTCGACCTCGACAAGGATTTCGACTCGGTCTCCCTCGTCGGATTGGTGCCGTTCGTGCTGACGGTCAGTCCGGAGCTGCCGGCGAAGTCCGTCTCCGAGCTGATCGCGCTTGCGAAGAAAGCGCCGGGCAAGCTCCGCTACGGCTCCGGCGGCCCGGGCAGCGGCGAGCATTTCACTACCGTCATGTTTACGCATCTCGCCGGCATCAACATGCTGCACGTGCCCTACAAGGGCGTCGCGCAGGCCCTGCTCGACACGATCGCCAACGAGATACAAATGCAATTCGCCGTGTACCCCGCCGCGTGGCCCCAGGTCAATTCCGGCAGGCTGCGGGCGCTCGGCGTGAGCACGGCAAATCGCGCGCCGGGGCTGCCCAGCGTCCCGACGATCGTGGAGACGGTGCCGGGCTACGTGAACTTCGGCTGGTACAGCATCGTGGCGCCCAAGGGCACGCCCGCGGCGGTGCTCGCCAAGGCGAGCGCGGAGATCATCAGGGCGGCGCGCGAGCCCGCGTTCGGCGAACGGCTGAAGACCCTGGGCATAGAGATCATCGGCGGCGGGCGCAAGGAGCTGGACGACTTCCGCGCAGCCGAGCGCAAGCGCCTCACGGAGCTGGTGAAAGCGACGGGGATCAGCATCGCCAAGTAATCCGTGTTTCCCTATCACGACGAAAACGAGACCCAGCGGACGCCGTATGTCACGCTCGTCCTGATCGCGGCGAACGTGCTCGTGTGGCTGCTGGTTCAGGGCGCAGGCGCCACGGTTCCGCTCGCCCGCTCCGTGTGCGAGCTTGGCCTCATTCCCGGGGAGTTGACCGCATCCGTTTTACCTGGCACCCGCTTTCCCATGGGGGAAGGACTGGTGTGCCTCACAGATCCCGGCCGCCAGGTCCAGAACGTCATCACGTCCATGTTCCTGCACGGTTCCTGGATGCACCTGCTCGGGAACATGTGGTTTCTGTGGCTTTTCGGAAATAATATCGAGGACTCGATGACGCGGCCCCGGTTCGTCGCGTTCTATCTGCTCAGCGGGCTCGCCGCTGCGCTCGCTCAGGTGATCGCCGATCCCTCGTCCACGGTGCCGATGGTCGGCGCCTCGGGCGCAATCAGCGGGGTGATGGGCGCCTACCTGGTCCTGTTCCCGAGTGTCCGGGTATTCACCCTGGTGCCGCTGGGCTTCTATATCACGTCGATCACACTGCCGGCATGGGCGATGCTCATCTACTGGGCGTTGCTGCAGTTATTCGGCGGGTTCACCAGCATCGTCGGCGGACAGGAAGGCGGCGTCGCCTTCTGGGCCCACCTGGGCGGCTTCCTGGCCGGCGTGGTCCTGATCAAGCTGTTCGAGAGATCGGACCGTCTCGCCAATCACAGGTCCCACCACTGGCGGCCCCGGCGCGTGGGTTGGCACTAGCGTGGTCCGACCCGGCGTGCAGCCCGGTAACCGCCGGGCGCGAACGGCACGATCATCCGCACCGGCTCCCTAACCGCTAGAGCTTGTAGCCGATCTGCCGAAGCAGGTTCTTGCGCCAGGCGACGTCGGCCTCCGCCCCTTCGCGGAACGAAATAGGGCTCCGTACTCAAAATCACTGTCACTCGACTTTAGCGCCGGTGGCCTGGATGATCTTCGCGAACTTCGCCGCGTCGGCGCGGATGAACGCGACGAACGCTTCGGGCGTGCTGCTGATCGCTTCCAGTCCGAGCGTCGCGTAGCGGTCCTTCACGTCCGGAAGGTTGTGCACGCGCACGATCTCCGCGTTGAGCTTCGCGAGGATCGGCCGGGGCACGCCCTTCTGCGCCATCACGCCCCAGGAGTTTTCGAGCCCGTATCCCGGCAGGCCGGATTCGGCGATCGTCGGCATGTCCGGCACCAGCGGCGTGCGCCTGGCGCTGGTGACCGCGAGCGCGCGAGCCTTCCCGGATTTGGCGTGAGGCAGCGCGATCGGCATGTCCGAGAACACCACCTGGAGCCTCCCGCCCAGGAGGTCGGTCAACGCGAGGATGGTCCCCTTGTACGGGACATGCACCATGTTCACGCCCGCGAGCATCTTGAAGAGTTCCCCCGCCGGGTACGCGAGCGTGCCCGCGCCGCCCGATCCGAAGTTGAGCTTGCCCGGCTCGGCCTTCGCCACCTTGATCAAGTCCTGCACCGAACTCACCGGCAGGCCCGGATACACCACCAGCAGTTGCGGCGCGGTGGCAACCATGCTCACCGGCGCGAAGTCGCGCAGCGTATCGTAGTTCGTCTTGTAGAAGCTCGGGTTCGTCGCCCACTGGGCCATGTTGGCGTGCAGCAGCGTGTAGCCGTCGGCGGGCGCGCGCATGGCGATCTCGGTGCCGATGATGGCGCTCGCGCCGGGGCGTATGTCGATCACGACCGGCTGGCCCCACGCCTCGCTCATCTTCTGCCCGAGGACGCGCGCGATCGTGTCGGTCGTGCCGCCGGGGTTCCACGGCACGATCATGCGGATCGGCTTGCTGGGATAAGCCTGCCCTGAGCTTTGTCGAAGGGCCTGTCCTGAGCCTGTCGAAGGGGTCTGCGCGTGCCCGGTCGCCGAAGCCGCGCCGACCGTGGCGAGCACGGACAACAGTGCGATGGCCTGTTTCAATGCATGACTCATGGTATGAAATCCCCCTGCCTTTCTGCTTCCCCCTCCATGGCTCGCCCTCGCCGGAGGCAAATGTCGCCGATAGTGTATGCCTCCAGTGGCGGGAGTGCTGTGCCTCAAACGCCGGTGGTCCATGGCGGGTGATAGAGGGTTCCCGAGGGATGAAGGATGAGAGGGCAAAAGGGGACGCGGAACCGCAACCCCTTGTTTGATCTGGTAGGCGGTGGGGGATTCGAACCCCCGACCAACGGATTAAAAGTCCGCTGCTCTACCAACTGAGCTAACCGCCCTGCGAAAAGCGGCGCATTCTACCGGCGCGCGGCTTTCTTGGAAAGCGAAATTCGTGAATCGTGATTCAAGCTCCCACCACCCCGGCGCTTCGCGCCACCCTCCTCCAGCGGAGGGGAGTGACGCGAGTCAACCGTCATCCCTGCGCGTCACGCTTCGCGAGTGATGCGCCAGTACTGGTACTTCATCGTCCCGGCGGCGCCGATGACGATGGCGAGGAAGGTGAGGATGGAGCCGATCGCAAGCGTGGAGATGCCGGTGATCGCCTGCCCGAACGTGCAGCCCATGGAGAGCACGCCGCCGATGCCCATCAGCGCCGCGCCCACCGCGTGATTGGCGAAGTCGCTCCAGGATGCGAACCACTCGATGCGGAACTGGCCGGCGAGGACGGCCCAAAGCGATGAGCCGAGAACCACGCCGGCGAGCGCCATCACGCCGAAATTGACGAGCGAGAGGTTGGCCGGGTCGAGAAGATAGCGCAGCGTGTCGCCCATCGGGCTAACGAAGGTGTAGGACTGCACCTGCACCCGGCTCGGCACCGCGGCCGCCATCTCGGCGTACTCCTTCCATTCGCGCCCGATCGAGCCGCCCGTCAGCCACCAGCCGAAGACGATGGCAAGCCCTACCACCGCCCCGCTCAGGATGTGATCCCGCTCGCCGCGGAAATCCGCCGACTTGAAGCAGAAAACTACCATCCCCGCGGCGACCGCGGCCGCGACGGCGAGGTTCAGTGCCTGCGACCGTCCCATGCCGAACATGCCGGCGAGCACGGTGCCGAGCTCCTGGTTCGCCACGCCGTAGCTCTGCAGGTTGACGGTGGTCGCCGCGACCCACGGCAGGAACGCCTTCGCGTAGAGCGGCGTCCACAGCATAAGGTAGGCGCAGGTGGCGAAGATCGCGACCACCACCAGCGACTTCAGGTTGCCGCCGCCGATGCGCACCAGCGTCCGGTTGCCGCAGCCGCTCGCGAGCGTCATGCCGACGCCGAACATGAGGCCCCCCAGGAGATAGCGGATCCAGGCGAAGTTCGCGGTGCGGTAGGGCGGAAACGTCTCGTTCGAGAGGTTGACGATGCCCGCCGCCTCGAGCGCGATCACGCCGGTGAGCGCCACGGCCATCGCGAACACCCACGCGCGCATGCGGCCGGTATCGCCGATGTTCACCCAGTCGGAGACCGCGCCCATGGCGCAGAAGTTGGTCTTGTGGGTCACCGCGCCCATGATGACGGCGACGGCGAACACCGCGGCCAGCACCTGGACGTGGATCGTGATTTCCATTGCGCTAGTTTAAGACCGCCCGGGAAGAAAGGGTAGGATCCGAACCCGTCGTCCTCGCGGAGGCGGGGACCCAGTGGAAATGAGTACGCTGAATTCCCGCCTGTGCGGGAATGACGTGGCCCTTCCAGCGGCGCAGTTATCTGATCGCAGCGAGCCTGCGCTTCGCTTTATCCGCCGCGTCGCTCGCGGGATAGCGCGCGACGAGCTTCTCGAGCGTCTTCCGCGCGCCGCCTGCGTCACCGAGCTCGGCCTGCGCGCTCGCAATATTGAGCAGCGCGTCCGGGACCGAGGCGCTGTTGGGATATCCGGAGATCAGCCGCTGCTGGCTCGCGATCGCGTTCTTGAAATCACGCAAGTTGTAGTAGGAGTCGCCGATCCAGTACTGGGCCCGGTGGGCGAGCGGGCTCTTCGGGTACTGCGCGATGAAATTCCGGAATCCCGCGATCGCGCCCTGGTATTTGCCGGCCTTGCGCTGGGCCTGCGCCGCTTCGTACGCGCGCGTTTCCGTGTCCGAGGCCGGCGCCGCCGTTGCGGCGGCAGCCCCGGCGGCGGCCGGAGCGGATGCAGCCGCCGCGCCGGGTTGCGCGGCTGCGGGCGCCGGGCTCTCCGCGGACTGCTGCTCGAAGCGCTTCAGGCGCGTGTCGAGGTCCACGTACATGTCCCGCTGGCGCTTGGCCGCCATCTGGATGTCGTTGCCGACGACCTCGATCTGGCCGCGCAGCTGCGTCAGGTCCTGGCGCACCCGCTCGAGCTGCTGGGCGAGTTCGAGGGCGGAATTGGAGCCCGCCAGGCCCTTGAGCGACTCCTCCATGCGCTCCAGGCGCGCCGAGAGCTCATCGACGCGCCTCGCCTGCTCGGCGATCTGCTTGCGCGCATTACTCCCACCACCCCGTCGCCTTCGGCGCCACCCCTCCTCGTACAGGAGGGGAGGATCCCGGCTCACGCCTCATCCCTCATCCCTCATCCCTCATCCCTCATCCCTCATCCCTCATCCCTCCGCGGCTCACTCGCCCAAATAGACGATATCGCCTCGCCGGTTCTCGGCCCAGGACGTCTCGTCGTGCCCCGTGGCCCGGGGCTTTTCCTCGCCGAAACTCACCGACTCGATCTGGTCGGGACGCGCGCCGAGGAGCTGCATCATCTGCTTCACCGCCTCCGAGCGGCGCTGGCCGAGCGCGATGTTGTACTCGCGGCTGCCGCGCTCGTCGGCATGGCCCTCGATGCGCATGCGCGTCCCCGGATTCTGCTGCAGGTAGCGGGCGTGCGCCGTCACCAGCGGCCGGAACTCGTCCTTCACCAGGTTGGAGTCGTAATCGAAGTAGACGCTGCGCCGGGACAGGATGTTGCCGGGGTCCTTGAGCGCGGCGGCCCCCAGCGGCGCCGCCACCAGCGGTGCCGTGTCGGGCTTGGGCTTGCCGGGCACGGCCGCAGGCGGCCCGACTGGTTTGCCGCGATCCTCGACCGCCGCGCCAGGCTGTTCACTCGGCGTGGCGGCGCAGCCTGCAAGCGCCAGCACGAAAAC
>JAHZNX010000169.1 GCA_020028375.1 Betaproteobacteria bacterium
AGCGGACCAACAATATCGATGCCAGCAACGACCATAAGCTCCTGGATCGGTTGCACGACGATCTCTGCTTCTCCGTTTGCAACGAAAACTCCCGCCAAGCCGGCCTTGTCGAGCAAGACGGTCTTGGATTTCATCTCTTCGGCTATCCCTAAGCGCTCAAACACCTTTACGACATGAATACCGCTCAAGCCGCCGTACTTGGGATTGCCATGGGTAATCGACTTTGCGGCGAGCATTGCGCGCTTGAACGCTTCGGGTGATGAGATATCAGGCTTGGGGGCGCCCTTGCGAACAGCCACGCCGATGCCGGTGCTGGCAATGACCGTCACTGTGCTCGAATCGGCCTTTCCCTCTTTCACGAGGCTTTCGATTCCCCGCCGTGGTAACCAGACGACGTCGTACGTCTCGCCGTCTTGGATTCGTTTCAAAGCTGGGCCTAGGGTGGCAATCGTGACCACAAGCCGGTGCCCGGTCGCTCGCTCGAACTTCGGCCCGAGGTTTTCCATAAGCTGCTGCATTGCGATCGCACACAACACTTTTAGATCAGTGGCCTCCGCGGCGGTGCTGATCAAAAGCAGAAACATGAGCCCGATGCGTGATGCAGCCACAAGTAAACGAGTTTTCATTTCACCCTCCTCTGAGATTGTCAGTATGCGGGCCTAACGTAAATTGGTTGAAAAGATAGGTGACAAATTGGGTGACATGTTAGTTGACAATTTAGTTGACATGCCCTCAGCCACCCCGCCAATGCCTTAATGCGTCTGTCATCCCAAACCCCGGCCAATACGTTACGCCGGAGAGGGTTCCGAGGCAATTCAGCATGGAGGGGTGAGGGGGTCACATGTCCGAACAGGGCACTCAAGAGCCGCCAGCAGCGGCCGCGCGTCCGCGGCTTCTCGACGTGGTGCGGGAAACGATCCGACGGCGGAATTACAGCTACCGGACGGAAGAGACTTACCTGCACTGGATCAGGCGGTTCATCCTCTTCTCCGGCAAGCGCCATCCCCGCGAGCTGGGGGCGGCGGAAGTCACGGCCTTTCTTAACCACCTTGTGGCGGAGCGCCATGTAGCGGCAGCCACCCAGAACCAGTCTCTGGCGGCGCTGCTTTTCCTCTATAAGGAGGTACTCGCCCAGCCCCTTCCCTGGTTGGAGGGTATCGAGCATGCCAAGCGTCCGGTGCGACAGCCCACGGTGCTCACCGAAATCGAGGCGCGGCAGCTATTGGCGCGCCTGCGCGGGACTAAGTGGCTCATGGCGAGTCTGCTCTATGGGGCGGGACTGCGGCTGCGTGAATGTCTGCATTTGCGGGTCAAGGACGTGGATTTCGGTTATCGCCAGATCGTCGTCCGCGAGGGCAAGGGCGGCAAAGACCGCGTTACGATCCTTCCGGGACCTGTCGTCGAGCCTCTGCAGGCACACCTCGTCCGGGTGAAAGCCCTGCACGAACGCGACGTTGCCGACGGCTGCGGTGACGTCGAATTGCCGGATGCGATCGCGCGCAAGTATCCACGCGCACCTTACGAATGGGGCTGGAAGTTCGTTTTTCCGTCGTACAAGCGCTCGGTGGATCCGCGCACCGGCGCGATTCGGCGGCACCACTTGTACGAGAACTACCTGATCCGCGGGGTAAAGCAGGCCGCGCGCGCTGCCGGGATCACGAAGCACGTGAGCTGCCACACGCTGCGGCACTCGTTTGCTACGCACTTGCTAGCAGGCGGCTACGACATCCGCACCGTGCAGGAGCTGCTTGGGCACGCGGACGTGTCCACCACGATGATCTACACCCACGTGCTGAACAAAGGTGGGCGCGGGGTGAAAAGCCCGCTCGAATCCGGCGGCGGCGGTCAGCCCCCGGTACTGCGAGACGTGACGGCAGCGTACCGGACTTGCTAGCTTGGCGGTTCGATTAGTGTTCTTGCTTTTCCTCTCCGTCTTCGGCAGTGAGAGTTTTACGTGGGTCGCTGCAGGTCGGCGATCACGGCGTTAAGAAAGCGCCCCGCTTCGCCGCCGGTCACCACCCGGTGGTCGAAGGTGAGCGAGAGCGGGAGCATGCGCCGCACCGCCGGCCTGTCGTCCACGACCACGACCTGCTTCGCGATCCGTCCAGCGCCGAGGATGGCGACCGTCGGCGGGAGCACCACCGGGGAGGCGTAGCGGCCGGCGATCGAGCCGTAGTTTGAAAGCGTGATGGTATTCGCCCGCAGCTCCTCGGGCGGCACCTTGCGCGCGCGCGCGTCGGCGATCAGCTTTTCCAGGGCGGCCTTGAGGTTTGCAGGGTCGCGTTCCCCGCAACTGCGCAGCACCGGCACCAGCAGTCCGTCCGGGGTGTCCACGGCGATGCCGATGTCGATTCGCTTCATCACCCAGCGGCCGATCTTCTCGCTGTCGTACCAGGCGTTCAGCGCGGGCTCGGCACGGCAGCCGGCGACCAGCGCGCGGATGAGACGCAGCATGGTGTGCGTTCCGGCCGGCCACGAATCAATATCGGCATCGTCCATGATGGTGGCGGAAGCGACCTCCGCGGTCGCGAGCTCCATGTTCTGCGCCATGGAGCGCCGCACGCCGCGGATCATCTCGATCGGCCCGGTCTCGGCCAGGATCCGCGCCGCGCGCTGCACGTCGGCCGCCGTGAGCAACCCGTCGGCGCCGGTCGGCGTCACCATTGCGAGGTCCACGTTGAGCTTGCGCGCGAGCGCGCGCACGGCAGGGGTCGCCTTGATGCCCGCGGTGACCGGTGCCGGCGCGGCGGGCGCGTCCGATACCACCTTCTGCCCGACCTCGACGACGCCGACCACGGTGCCGGCGTCGCGCGCGTCGCTCTCCCCCTCGAATCCCACCAGCGGCGCGCCAATGTGCGCGATGTCGCCGACGTTGCCATAGAGCCTGGCAATCGTGCCGGGGTAGGGCGCGGGGATGTCCACCACCGCCTTTGCGGTCTCGACCGACACCATGGGCTGATCGGCCTTGATCTCGTCGCCGACCTTCACGTGCCACTTGACGATCTCGGCTTCCTGCAGCCCTTCGCCGAGATCGGGAAGTTTGAATATCTTCATGTCTTTCAGCCGAAGGCGAGCGTTTTCTTAACTGCGGCGATGATCCGCCCCTTGTCCGGCATGTAATGACGCTCCAAGCGAGGCAGTGGCACTACGACATCGTAGCCGGTGACCCGCTGCACCGGGGCGAGCAGGCTGAGGAGCCCCTCTTCGGCGAGCCCGGCGGCAATCTCGGAGGCGAAGCTGCAGGTGCGCGCGGCCTCGGTGACGATCACGCAGCGGCCGGTCTTTGCGACCGAGGCGAGGATCGTGTCCAGGTCGAGCGGCTTCAGCGTCGCGACGTCGAGCACCTCGGCCGAGACACCCTGCTCAGCGAGAGCGTCGGCCGCGGCGAGCGACTCGTGCACCATCGCTCCCCACGCGGCCACGGTGACGTCGCTGCCCTCCCGCGCCGTGTGGCAGGCGTCGAGCGGCAACGCCTCGCCGTCGTCGGCGACCTCTTCCTTGAACAGGCGGTAGAGCCGCGTCGGCTCCAGGAACACCACCGGGTCGGGGTCGCGAATCGCGGCAAGGAGCAGCCCGTAGGCGCGGCGCGGCGACGAGGGGTAGACCACGCGGATGCCCGGCACGTGGGCGAACATCGCCTCCGGGCTTTCCGAATGGTGCTCGGGAGCATGTATTCCCGCCCCGCACGGCATGCGCAGCACCAGCGGGCAAGAGAGCCGCCCCTGCGTGCGATGGCGCATGCGCCCGGCGTGATTCACGACCTGGTCGATTGTGGTGTAGCCGAAGCCGGAGAACTGGATTTCCGCGACGGGTTTGAGGCCCTCCACCGCCATGCCGATCGCCATGCCGGTGATGAGGGCCTCGGCGAGCGGCGTATCGATGACGCGCTCCGGCCCGTAGCGCTCGATGAGTCCGAGCGTCGCGCGGAACACGCCGCCGTCCACGCCCACGTCCTCGCCCAGCACGACGACGGCGGGGTCGCGCTCCATCTCGCGCTTCAGCGCGAGGTTGACGGCTTCAACGAGGGTGATCTGCGCCATGACCCGTCAGTCGTCACTCATCAGTCGTCGCCCAGCGCGGCGGCGCGTTGCTTATGCAGCACCGCGGGCAGCTGCGCGTAAAGGTGGTCGAACATCTGCTTTGCCGTCGGCGGCGGCGTATCGAGGTAGGCCTGGGCCGCGGCCTGGACCTGCTCGTTGCAGTCCTTGAGCAACGCGTCCTCCGCCGCCTTGTTCCACGCCCCGGCGGCCGTGAGGTAGGTGCGTAGCCGCACGATGGGGTCGCGCT
This sequence comes from Betaproteobacteria bacterium, assembly GCA_020028375.1. GTDB lineage: Bacteria > Pseudomonadota > Gammaproteobacteria > Burkholderiales > SG8-41 > SG8-41. The sequence goes on from JAHZNX010000169.1 coordinate 4,288, forward strand.
TCCACGCTTCCGCCACCTCGTCCGGGTTGCGGTAGCGCGTCGCATCATCCGCGGTTGTGTGATCGGAGAGCCGGTAGGTGAGCATCTCGATCAGCGTCGGGCCGCCGCCCGAGCGTGCGCGCTCGAGCGCCTCGTCCATGGCGTGGCGCACCGCGATGACGTCGTTTCCGTCGACCTGGAGGCATTCGATGCCCGCCGCGATCGCCTTCTGAGCGAGGGTTTGCGCCGCGCTCTGCTTCGCGCGCGGCACCGAGATCGCCCACTGGTTGTTGGTGAGGGCGAACACGACCGGCAGCTTCCAGGCGCCGGCGGCGTTGATCGCCTCGTAGAAATCGCCCTTGGAGGTGGCGCCGTCCCCGAGCGCGCAGACGGCGGCGCGCGGCTCGCGCCGCAGCTTCATGGCGTACGCGGCGCCGACGGCGTGCGCGGCATGGGCGGCGATGGTGATGCAGATCGCAAAGTCCCCGCGCGGACCGGCATAGTCCGAGCCGCGCTCGTCGCCGCCCCAGTAGAGGAACAGCTCCTTCAGCGTCACCCCGCGCATGAGCTGCACCCCGTTCTCGCGGTAAGTCATGAGGAACACATCGTCCTTGTCCATGGCCGAGGCGACCCCGGTGTTGACGGCCTCGTGCCCCAGCAGCGAAGCGAAGGTGTTGATCTGGCCGGTGCGCTGGAGCGCGATCGCCTTCGCGTCGTACGCGCGCATCAGCACCATCCAGCGATAGAGTGCCACCAGTCTTTGCGGCGCGTGCGCAAACTCGGGCAGAGGCGCGACCACGTTTCCCTGCGGGTCGAGGATCTGCAAGTAGCGGATTTCGAATCGGGCGACGACGGACACGGGGCCTTGTCGGATTGGGCTTTGTGCTAGATTCTACCCGGTATGAATTCGCATGCCACGCCGATGCTGACGATCAACGCGGACCGGAAAGCATGAAGCTCGGTTTCTTCACCATGCCCATGCATCCTCCGGGGCGCGACTACACGCAGACGCTCAAGGAGGATCGCGAGGCGGTGCTGCTGGCGGACCGGCTCGGCTACTGCGAGGCGTTCATCGGCGAGCACATCACCGATGTGTGCGAG
>JAHZNX010000170.1 GCA_020028375.1 Betaproteobacteria bacterium
CTCATCCGCAGTCGCCGGTTGTGCGAGAGACTCAGCAAGTGGTAGACCACCGCGAAACGCGGGCCGGACCATGCGTCGTAATCGCGGTAATCGACGCCGCACAGGTCGGTCAGCTGCTCGAACCTGAGGCCGGGCGCGTCGCGCAGGGTCGTCGCGGTAGCGAGCAGCTCCCCCGGCTTCACCACGATGGTGACCTCGTCCAGCGCGGTCGCCACTTCCGCCAGCTTGTCGCCGCAGGCCCCGTGCAGGGCTGCAACCAGCGCCGCGGATCTCGTCGTCATCTCAGCGCGCGATGGTGTTAGTGCGCTTGATCTTGTTCTGCAGCTGGATGATGCCGTAGAGCAGCGCTTCGGCCGTCGGCGGGCAGCCCGGGACGTAGATGTCCACCGGCACGATGCGGTCGCAGCCGCGCACGACCGAGTAGGAGTAGTGGTAATAGCCGCCGCCGTTGGCGCACGAGCCCATCGAGATGACCCAGCGCGGCTCGGCCATCTGGTCGTAGACCTTGCGCAGCGCCGGCGCCATCTTGTTGCACAGCGTTCCGGCGACGATCATCACGTCGGACTGGCGCGGGCTGGGCCGGAACACGATGCCGAAGCGGTCGAGGTCGTAGCGGGAAGCGCCGGCGTGCATCATCTCGATCGCGCAGCAGGCGAGCCCGAAGGTCATCGGCCACAGCGACCCGGTGCGCGTCCAGTTGATCAGCGCATCCGCCGTAGTAGTGACGAACCCTCGTTCAGTGATGGCCTCGATCGCGCCCATTGATCACCTCATATGTCCGTCGCTTCGGCCCCGACATCGCATGTTCGAAGGCATCGTGTTGGCGCGATACGCCGCTCACCGGTCGCATCCCCAAGCAAGCTTGGGGCCCCTGCTCCGCGTCTCGCGTCGCTATTCCCACTCCAACGCGCCCTTCTTCCATTCGTAGATGAAGCCGATGATGAGTATTCCGAGAAATACCATCATCGCCATGAAGCCGAAGAAGCCGATCTCCTGCAGCACGATCGCCCACGGGAAGAGAAACGCGATCTCGAGGTCAAACAGGATGAAGAGTATCGCCACCAGGTAGTAGCGCACGTCGAATTTCATGCGCGCGTCCTCGAATGCCTCGAATCCGCATTCGTAGGGCGAGAGTTTCTCGGCGTCGGGGCGGTGCACGCCAAGGAACCGGGTGAGGCCGCCACCGATCATGACCGGCACCACGCCGAGCGCGATGCCGACCAGGATGAACATCAGGATCGGAAAGTAGCCTTCAAGCATGTTTCGAATGCGGGGCTCGGGAATCGGGACTCGACAAAAACCCTGATGGTGTCCTGATCTTTCGAGTCTCCAGTCCTTATCCCCTAGACCCGCATCTCCGAAATTGGTGCCGACGGTGAGATTCGAACTCACACGGCTTGCGCCGCCACCCCCTCAAGATGGTGTGTCTGCCAATTCCACCACGTCGGCCACTAAACCCGTGATGAGTAATGGGTGATGGGTGATGCGCCACAAAGCCACTCATTACTCATTACCCATTACTCATTGCGCTACTTCGGAACGTCCTGCACCTTCGAGCCCGCATCCGCCGGCGCGGCCTGGCCCGCGGCCGCTGGTGCCGCCGACCCCGCCGGCGCGGTGGGCGGTATCTGGGCGGGGAGCGACTGCGCCGGGGCTGCCGGCGGCGGCGTCATCACGCCCTTGTGCTCGGTCTTGCGCGACGAGAAATAGGTCAGCCCGAGGCTCGTCACGAAGAACACGACCGCGATGATGGCCGTGGTGCGGCTGAGAAAATTCGCCGATCCCGAGGCGCCGAACAGGCTGCCGGAGGCGCCGCTGCCGAACGCCGCTCCGACATCGGCCCCCTTGCCGTGCTGCAACAGGATGAGCCCGACGAGCGCGAGCGCCGCCAGGACGTGTATGACGAGAACCAGGGTCTCCATCTAGGTCTTCACCGTTTCCTTTGCACCCTGCGCCGCAGAGCAGATCGCCACAAACTCGTCGGCAACCAGGGAGGCGCCCCCGATCAGCCCCCCATCCACGTCCGCCATCGCGAACAGCTGCGCCGCGTTGTTCGCTTTCACGCTGCCGCCATAAAGGATCAGCAGGCTTCCCGCCAGCCGGCGGTCGCCGACGTGGCCGCGGATGAATGAGTGCACCGCCTGCGCCTGCTGCGGAGTCGCTGTCCGGCCGGTGCCGATGGCCCAGACCGGCTCGTACGCGATCACGCCCTGCGCGAGCGCCGCCAGGCCGCAGCGCTGGATCACGGCGTTCAACTGGCGCCCCACCACTTCTTCGGTCACGCCCGACTCGCGCTCCGCCAGCGTTTCGCCTACGCACAGGATCGGCGTGAGCCGATGCTTCAGCGCCTGCGCATACTTGAGCGCGACGGTCTCGTCGCCCTCCCCGAACACGCTGCGGCGCTCCGAGTGACCGACGATCACATACCGGCAACCGCAGTCCGCCAGCATCGCGCCGGAAACGCCGCCGGTGTAGGCGCCGTCCTCGAACTGGCTCACGTCCTGCGCCCCGAGCGCGACGTCCGATCCCCGCAAAGCCTGGCCCACCGCGGCGAGATAGGGGAAGGGAGCGCAGACCGCGTAGTGCGCACGTTTCAGGGCGGAAAGCGGTGGCAGGAGGGCCTTGACCAGCGCCTGGCTGGAGGCCAGGGTGCCGTTCATCTTCCAGTTGCCCGCTACCAGCTTGACGCGCATCCCGCCCGGCCATCCTAAACCGTTGAATTTTACAGGCGAGTGGCTCGGAGGGTCAAACCAAAACGGAGGGTGTGCGGTGCACCAAATCCGTGAATTCAGGAGTTTCGAATTGAAGCAATCGACGCGGCCAAGATGCCGTCGCCGAGTACCACTCAGGCGGCTTTACCGACCGCCGCGGCGATATGGTTCGCCCAGCGCCGCACCTCGGAGCCGTCACGACCTTCGACCATGACGCGGATCACCGGCTCGGTGCCCGAAGGGCGCAGCAGCACACGTCCACTTCCGTCGAGCTCCACCTCCGCCTGTTTGACGGCCCGCTTCACGACGGGGCTCGACAGCGGATCGCGCAGCTTCTTCGTCGAGACGTTAACCAGAACCTGCGGATAGAGCGTGATCGCACCGGCGGCCTTCGCGAGCGTTACTCCGGTCTCAGAGAGCGCGCGCAGGACCTGCAGCGCTGAAACGATGCCGTCGCCCGTCGTATGCTTGTCGAGGCAAACGATGTGCCCGGAGTTTTCCCCGCCGAGCTGCCAGTGGCGCCGCAGCAGCATTTCCAGCACGTAGCGGTCGCCCACGCGCGCGCGCGCGAAGGGAATCTTGAGGCTCGCCAGAGCGTGCTCCAGAGCGAGGTTCGTCATCTGCGTGCCGACCACGCCGCCGGCGAGCTCGCCCTTCTGCCTGCGATGGCGCGCGATGACGTAGAGCAGCTGGTCCCCGTCGTAGAGCCGGCCCGCGCTGTCGACCATGACCAGGCGGTCGCCGTCGCCGTCGAGGGCAATGCCAAGATCGGCCTTGTGGCGCTTCACCGCCGCCTGCAGCGCCTGCGGCGAGGTCGCGCCGACGCGGTCGTTGATGTTGAAGCCGTCCGGCTCGGCGCCCACCGCCTCGACATCGGCGCCGAGCTCGTGGAACACGTGCGGGGCGATGTGGTACGCCGCGCCGTGGGCGCAATCGACCGCGATTCTCATGCCGCGCAGGTGCAGCTGCGGCGGAAAGGCGCCCTTGCAGAACTCGATGTAGCGGCCGGCCGCGTCGTCGAGCCGGCGCGCCTTGCCGAGGCGCAGCGACGGCATGCACTTCAGCGGGCGCGCGAGCGCGCGCTCGATCGCGCTCTCGGTCGCATCCGGCAGCTTGAAGCCGTTGCCCGAGAAGAACTTGATGCCATTGTCGTCGTAGGGATTGTGCGAGCCGCTGATCACGATGCCGGCCGAAAGCCGCAGCGCGCGCGTAAGGTAGGCCACGGCGGGTGTGGGCATCGGCCCCACCAGGAGCACGTCCACGCCGGCCGCGGACAGCCCCGCCTCCAGCGCCGACTCCAGCATGTAGCCCGAGACGCGGGTGTCCTTGCCAATCAGCACCGCCGGGCGCTCCATGCCCTTGCGCGGCAGGCCGGCGAGCACCTTGCCGGCGGCGTAGCCAAGCCGCATCACGAGATCCGGCGTGATCGGCTCCTGCCCGACCTTGCCGCGCACGCCGTCCGTACCGAAATACTTTCGAGTCATGAGTTATGAGTAATGGGTAATGAGCGCACGGCTCTGGTCGACATGAATGTTACAGCGGTTTCAGGCCCATTACTCATCACCCATTACTCATTACCGCTGTCCAGACGGCGAGGGCGTCGCGGGTGGCGGCGACGTCGTGCACGCGCACGATCTGCGCCCCGTTCTGCACGGCGAGCAGCGCCGCCGCGACGCTCGCATGAACCCGATCCCGCGGTTCCCGCCCGGTCAGTCTTCCGAGCATCGCCTTGCGCGAAAGTCCCGCCATCAACGCGACCCCGAGCGACCTGAACTCGGCGAGCGAACGCAGCAGCTCGAGATTGTGCTCGACGGTCTTGCCGAAGCCGAAGCCGGGGTCCACCACGATGCGGTCGCGCGCAATACCTGCCTGCTCCGCGGCAGCGACGCGTTGCGCGAGGTAATCCCGCACCTCGCGCACCACGTCCTGGTAGCTGGGGCTCTCCTGCATGGTTCGGGGGTCGCCCTGCATGTGCATGAGACACACGGCGACCGGCGTCTTGGCCACCGCTTCGAGCGCCGCAGGAGCGGTGAGCGCGGTGACGTCGTTCACCATGGCCGCGCCGGCGGCGATCGCCTCGAGCATGAACTCGGGCTTGCGGGTGTCCACTGAAAGTGGCACGCCGCAGCCGGAGAGGGCTTCCAGGACCGGCAGCACGCGTTGGCGCTCCTCGTCGAGCGCGACCGGCGCAGACCCCGGACGGGTGGATTCGCCGCCGATGTCGAGAATATCCGCTCCCTCCTCGACCAGTCGCCGGGCGTGCGCCACCGCCTGTTTCACGCCGAGATACAGGCCCCCGTCGGAAAACGAGTCGGGCGTGACGTTGACCACGCCCATGACCAGAGGGTGCGTCAGATCTAGCGAGAACTTACCGCAGCGGAGGAGTTGAGGCATAAGGATGAAGGCGGAAGGCGGAAGGATGACCTGATCTGGACGCCCGCGACGCGGGGGTCATCCCTCATCCTTCATCCTTCATCCTTGAATTTCCAGCGCCGTCAGGCGCTTTGGGCCGGCGTGGGGGTTGCCGTGGCGGCCGGTTGCAGGCCCGGGTCCCTCGGCTGCGACGGCGGCGGCGTGGGCTTGGGCGGGCGCGGCGCGCGTCCTT
>JAHZNX010000021.1 GCA_020028375.1 Betaproteobacteria bacterium
GGCGCCTGCTGCGGGGCCGGCGCCCGCGCCTGCGGCTCCAGCCCGGCGACGGCCTGTTGCTCTCCGAATGGCAGCATCAGATGGTTCCTTTTATTGGCAGGACTCGCAGTCGGGATCGTCGACCTTGCAGAACTTGGGCTCCTCGGCCGCGAGACCGCCGTCGGAGGTCACGGCATTCAGCTGCCCGGTCGCGACCGTGGATTTCTCGGCCGAGGTCGCGCCCAGCGTGCGCAGGTAGTAGGTGGTTTTCAGGCCCCGGATCCACGCCAGCTTGTAGGTGTCGTCGAGCCGCTTTCCCGAAGCGCCTCCCATGTAGATGTTCAGCGACTGCGACTGGTCGATCCACTTCTGCCGGCGTGCCGCGCACTCGACCAGCCACTTTGGCTCAATTTCAAACGCGGTCGAGTAGAGCGTGCGGATCTCCGGCGGGACGCGGTCGATCTTGGCGAGCGAGCCGTCGAAGTACTTGAGATCGGCGATCATCACCTCGTCCCACAGGTTGAGGCTCTTCAGGTCCCGCACCAGAAACTCGTTCACCACCGTGAACTCGCCCGACAGGTTTGATTTCACATAGAGGTTCTGGTAGGTCGGCTCGATGCACTGCGACAGGCCCGTGATGTTCGCGATCGTCGCGGTGGGCGCGATCGCCAGGCAGTTGGAGTTGCGCATGCCGACACTCTGGATGCGCTTTTTCAGGCCCGCCCAGTCGAGAGTGGTGGACAGGTCGCACTCGACGTAGCCGCCGCGCTCCTCCGCGAGCTGGCGCAGGGTATCGAACGGCAGGATGCCGCGATCCCACAGCGAGCCCTTGAAGGTCGAGTAGGCCCCGCGCTCCTCGGCGAGGTCGGTTGAGGCCCGGTAGGCGCTCCACGCGATCGCCTCCATCGAACGGTCGGCGAACTCCACCGCCGCCTGCGAGCCGTAGGGGATCCGCAGCAGGTGCAGGCAGTCCTGGAAGCCCATGATGCCGAGGCCCACCGGCCGGTGCTTGAAGTTGGAGTTGCGCGCCTTGTTGACCGAGTAGAAATTGAGATCGATCACGTTGTCGAGCATGCGCATCGCCGTGCCGACGGTGCGTCCCAGCTTGTCCATGTCCATGCGCCCGGTCGAGCCATCGAGGTGCGCCAGCATATTGATCGAGCCGAGGTTGCACACCGCGATCTCGTCGGGGCCGGTGTTGAGCGTGATCTCGGTGCAAAGATTGGAGCTGTGGACCACGCCCACGTGCTGCTGCGGCGAGCGCAGGTTGCACGGGTCCTTGAACGTGAGCCAGGGGTGCCCGGTCTCGAACAGCATGGCGAGCATCTTGCGCCACAGGTGCACCGCCTGGACCCGCTTGTAGGGCTTGATCTCGCCGCGGGCGGCGCGCTCCTCGTACTCGACATAGGCCTGCTCGAAAGCGCGCCCGTACTTGTCGTGCAAGTCGGGCACGTCGGAGGGCGAGAACAGCGTCCAGTCGCCGTTCTCCATCACGCGCTTCATGAAGAGATCCGGCACCCAGTTCGCGGTATTCATGTCATGGGTGCGGCGGCGATCGTCGCCGGTGTTCTTGCGCAGCTCCAGGAACTCCTCGATGTCGAGGTGCCAGGTCTCAAGATAGGAGCACACCGCCCCCTTCCTCTTGCCGCCCTGGTTGACGGCGACGGCGGTATCGTTCACGACCTTGAGGAACGGCACGACACCCTGGCTCTTGCCGTTGGTGCCCTTGATGTGCGAGCCCAGGGCCCGCACCGGCGTCCAGTCGTTGCCGAGGCCGCCGGCGAATTTCTGCAGGAGGGCGTTCTCCTTGATCGCCTCGTAGATGCCGTCGAGATCGTCGGCGACCGTGGTGAGGTAGCAGCTCGCGAGCTGGGCGCGGCGCGTGCCGGAATTGAACAGCGTCGGCGTCGAGCTCATGAAATCGAACGACGACAGCACGTTGTAGAACTCGATCGCGCGCGCCTCGCGCTGGTCCTCGGGCTCGTTCAACGCCAGGCCCATCGCCACCCGCATGTAGAAGATCTGCGGCAGCTCGATGCGGCGGCCGCGCACGTGCAGGAAATAGCGGTCGTAGAGGATCTGCAGCCCCAAGTAGGTGAAATTGAGGTCGCGGCTCGCGTCGAGCGCAGCGCCGAGGCACTTGAGATCGTAGCGGGCGAGGCGCTCGTCGAGCAGTTCCGCCTCGATCCCCTGCCGCACGAACTCCGGCAGATAGGCTGCGTAGCGCGCGGGCATCTCCGCCTGCGTCACCTCCGCGCCGAGGGTCTCCAGCCGCAGCGAGTGCAGCAGCAGCCGCGCCGTGACGTAGCTGTAGCCCGGGTCCTGCTCGATCAGCGCGCGCGCGGCAAGGGTGAGCGACTTGCGCACCTCCTCCATCGGCACGCCGTCGTAGAGATCGCGCCGCATCGCGGCGAGCACCGGTTCGGCGGTGACCTCGCGCCCGAGTCCCTCGCACGCCTCGCGCACCAGCGCGGTGATGCGGTCGAAGTCGAGCGGACGCACGTGCCCGCCCTCCTTCACGTTCACCACCGCCGGCTGCGCGCGCTTCGCCGGGTCCTGCGTCGCGCGCTCGCGCGCGCGCTCCTTCGCGCGCTCCTCGCGATAGAGCACGTAGGCGCGCGCAACGTTGTGCTCGCCCGCGCGCATGAGCGCGAGCTCCACCTGGTCCTGGATGTCCTCGATGTGGAAAGTGCCGCCCGAGGGCTGGCGGCGCAGGAGCGCCGCCACCGCGTTCTGGGTGAGGATTCCGACCTGCTCGCGCACGCGCGCGGACGCCGCACCCTGTCCCCCGTTCACTGCGATGAACGCCTTGGTCACCGCGATCGAGATCTTGGCGGGCTCAAACACCACGACCGAGCCGTTGCGGCGAATAACCTTGTACTGGGCGTAGCGCGCGTCTTCTGCGGCGGAGATATCGTTCAGGGCGGGCTTGACAAGCGGGGTGGCCAGAGGCGCTTCGGTGACGAGCTGCATGCCATAACTCCTTGAGTATTAATCTTTTTGACCCAAGAGGTGGGCACCTCCCCCGCTCCTAAGCCGTAACAACCGGTCCGTAACCACAATATGTTGTGGTCAACGGCACGTTTTGATCAAATTCTAGTAGTCTGATTTTACGAAAGCAATAGACTTCAAGTATTTTTTGTTAAATGCTCGTTTTTACTGGAAAAATGTACGCCAAGGTGATGAAAAAGCAGGCAAAACTGCTTAGAAATTAGGCAACCGCCCGGTTTGGCAGCAAACACGGGCGTCAGCAGGCTGGGGGCTGTGGATAACTCGCGTTAAAGCCGGACGCAGGGCGCCGGTTTAACTCCGCGCGTTCGAACGGGCGAAGGACTCGCCGTTCAACGCGCGGTGATCGGCTTCGGAGGAATAGCGGCTATTGGCGGAACCTACGGTGCTTCTTCGCCATGGCGTGGCGCCTGGGCTGCTTGGCGGTTCGATTCCTGTTCTTGATTCTTCTCCGCGTCCCGGGCGTCCTCCGTGGCGAGCGCTTCCTTATCAAGGTGCGAAAGCGCCCCCACTCGAAATGCGGTCCCGGATCGCCCTTCCGCCCCGGGGCGATGTCGCTGTGCCCGACGACAGCCCGGATCGGGTAGCGCGCCTTCAACGCGCGCGTGAGGCGGGCAAGCTGCCGGTACTGCGCGGCCGTGAACGGCGCCTCGCCCGTGCCTTCGAGCTCGACGCCGATGGAGAAATCATTGCACTGCGCGCGCCCTTTCCAGGTCGACTCGCCCGCGTGCCACGCGCGCCCGCTGCACGTCACGAATTGAACGAGCTCGCCGCCGCGGCGGATCAGGAAATGGGCGGACACCTTCATGCCCGCGACCGTCGCGAAGTAGGGATGCGCAGCAGGATCGAGCCGGTTGGTGAAGAGATCGACGATGCCGGTCCCGCCGAACACCCCCGGCGGCAGGCTGATGTGGTGGACGACGAGGAGGCTCACCGGACATCCGCCCGGCCGCGCGTCGCAGTTCGGCGAGGCGATAAAGGGAATGCCTTCCGCGAGTCCTTGATCGTCGATAACGAGGGGCGCCGGGGATATGCCCAGTCCCTTTCCCCCTCCCCCTACTCCCTTCACCGGCGTCAGCCCTTGGAATCGAGCTCTTCGTTGATCCCGAGCCGCTCCATGCGATAACGCAGCGCCCGGAACGTGATGCCGAGAAGTTTGGCCGCCGCGGTGCGGTTGTAATGGGTCTGCTCGAGGGCGTTGAGGATCGCCTTGCGCTCCACGGTATCGAGCCGCTCCTGCAATGGCAGACCCGACAGCTCGCCGGTCGCCTCAGTCGGCATGACGCGCGTGGGCGCGAGCTGCAGGTCCTCGGCCTGGATCTCGCCCCCGGTGGTGAGCGCGAGCGCCCGTTCCAGCACGTTCTCGAGCTCCCGCACGTTGCCCGGGAAGTCGTACTCGCACAGTCTCTCGAGCGCGGCCGCGGACAGGCGCACAGTCTTGCCGCCGGCTGCGGCGGCCTGCCGCACGAGCATCGTCTCGGCGAGCAGGGGGATGTCCTCGGGCATCTCGCGCAATGCCGGCATTCGCAACTCGATCACGTTCAGCCGGTAGAAAAGATCCTGCCGGAACCTGCCGTTCTGAACCTCCTCCGCGAGGTTGCGGTGGGTGGCGCTGATGATGCGCACGTCCGCGCCCTCCTCGCTGGTCGCGCCGACCTTGCGGACTTTTTTCTCCTGGATCGCGCGCAGCAGCTTTACCTGCATCGGCACCGGTAATTCCGCGACCTCGTCGAGGAACAGCGTGCCGCCGTCCGCGGCCTGGAAGAAGCCCTCGCGGTCGGCGGCGGCGCCGGTAAATGCGCCTTTCCGGTAGCCGAAGAACTCGCTCTCCATCAGATTTTCCGGGATCGCACCGCAGTTGACCGGGATGAACGGGCCATCGCTGCGCGGGCCCCGCTGGTGCACCAGGCGCGCGGCGAGCTCCTTGCCGCTTCCCGATTCGCCGCTGATATGGATCGGCGCCTGGGTACGCGCCAGCCGCTCGATCATCGAGCGCACGGCCTGCATCGGCTCCGAGCGGCCGATCAGCTGCGGCGCGCCCGGTGCAGCCTGCGCCGTTTCCTCCTCCTGCGCGCGTCGCTGGACCGGGCGCGGCAGCTTGAGAGCGGAGCGCACCAATGTGCGCAACTGATCGAGCGAGACCGGCTTCGCGAGGTAATCGAAGGCGCCGGCCTTGAGCGCGGCCACCGCATTCTCGGTGCTCCCGTGCGCCGTGATCACCGCCACCGGCAGGCTGGGATGGTGCTTCGCGACGTGCTCGACCACCGTGAGCCCGTCGCCATCGGGCAGCCGCATGTCGGTCAGGCAGAGGTCGTAGCTGTTCTGGGCGAGCAGCGCGTAGGCCTCCGAGGTGCTCGCGGCGCAATGCGCTTCCAGCCCCATGCGCGCGAGGGTCATGCCGAGCAGCTCGCGGATGTCCGCTTCGTCGTCGACCACCAGGACCTGGGACTTCGCGCTCACCTGATTCGATTCCTAGCTGGCCCAGCACCGGACGCTGAACTGCGCCCCGCGCGGCGTTTCGACATAATCGAGCGTTGCGCCGTTCGCCTCGCACACTTCGCGCGCGATGTAGAGGCCGAGACCGGTGCCGCCCGCGCCGGTGGTGAAGAACGGCTCGAACAGCTGCGCGCGCGCCTCGGCGACCACGCCCGGCCCGTCGTCCACCACGTCCAATTTTACAACACCGCTCGAGCGCTCCAGTGAGAAACGGATCACGATGCTCGCGGGGCCGCGCCGGCAGTGGCGCAGGGCATTGCGGCACAGGTTCCACATCACCTGGTTCAAGTGGCTGCGGTCGAACAGGACATCCGGGTCCGCGGACTGCTCGATGCGCAATACGCCGGGATCGATTTTCTCGATCTGCGAAAACTGCTCGACGAAGCCGGAGAGGAAATCAGCCAGCCGGAAGCGCTCGCGGTGGGCGCGCTCGCCCCGGTTCAGGCGCAGCACGTCGTTCACCACGCGATCGAGGCGCCCGCTGTTCTCGTTGATGATGCTGATCAGCCGCGCCGCGGTGTCGCCCATCCCGGGCTCCTCCCGCAGCAGCTGCGCGGCATGGCTGATCGCGCCGAGGGGATTCCTGATCTCGTGCGCGATGTTCGCGGTGAGCCGCCCCAGCGCGGCGAGCTTCAACTGCCGCGCCTGAGCCTGCACGCGCGTCTGGTCCTCGATGAAGATCACGGCGCCCAACTCGCGGTTGGCACCGATCGGCACGAAGCGCGCGCTCTCGCTGCTGCTGTAGGGCGTGCCGACGCCGCTGTCCACTCCCGCGCGGGTGCGCCACTGCTCGTACTGGGCCGCGAGCGGCGGCGCGTACTCGGAGAGCACGGCCTCGCCGCCGGCTGGCAGCGGGCCGAGCAGGCGTTCGGCCCGCGCGTTGAACTGGCGGATCGACCCATGCCCGTCCACCACCAGCACGCCGTCCGGCATGTCACGGATCACGAGCTGGTTCACCTGCTCCATATTGGCGAGGTCGATCTCGCGCTTCGCGGCCAGCCGCTCGCTCGCCACCGTGTACTTGGCGAGCGCGTGCGCGAGCCACGCGATGGCAAAGAACGCGCCGGACAGCAGCCCGGCCTGCACGAACTGGGAGTCGGGGGCGTCGAGCCTGAGTGTCGAGTAGGTCTGCTCGAGCAGCACCCCGATGCTGGCGAGGGCGGCGAAGAAGAGCGTAAGCCGTCCGCGGCTGATCAGGCCTGCGCCGGCCAGCGTCGTCAATAGCAGCAAACCCAGGCCGCTGGAGATGCCGTTGCTGGCGTAGATCAGGATCACGAGGAAGATGACGTCGGCGGCCACCTGCAGCGTCAACTGCAGGTCGAAATGCCGGCGCGCGCTGATCGTTACGAAGCACGCAACGCTGATCATCACGTAGGCGAGATCGGTTGCGACGAAGAGCGCCAGGTCGCGGGAGCCGAACCAGAGGCTGGAGCCCCAGATCGCGACGCTGAGCAGCAGGAGCAGCGCGACGAGCAGGCGGTAGACATTGAAGTAGAACAGCGAGCGCCAGAACTGCTCGGAATGCACCCCGGGATAAGGGGCTCCTCCCGGCGCCTCCCACAGCACCGCCTCCCGGCTGCCGCCCTCGCTCATCCGGCGCGGCGCTCCGCGTCACCCGCCCGCTGGTGCTCGGGCGAGCAGTAGAACCTGCCCTGCGTGGTGATGCTCTCGCTGCGCGGCAGGTGCACCCCGCAGCGCTCGCACTGCACCATGTTCTCCGCGGTCGCGGGGGGCGCCTTGTCCCCGCCGCGGTCGACGCGGCGGCGGTAGCTCTTCAGGATCCAGTAGACGAGCAGCAGGCCGAGAACGACCAGGATGATCTTCGTCAATTCAGACTCCGCCCGTGGCCGGGACCTCCGAACCCGCGGCCGGCCGGCTGCACGCGGGGTTTGCGGTCATCGGCCGCGGTTCACGATTCAGCAATTGCGGGTTAGTGTGCCCTAACCCCCGCAGCGCGTCGAGCGAACCGGTCACGGTTCGAGCCGATCGTGCCCGCGCGTGCGGGAAAGAATGGTCGGGGTGAGAGGATTTGAACCTCCGACACCTGCGTCCCGAACGCAGTGCGCTACCAGGCTGCGCTACACCCCGATTGAAAGCGATCAGCGGTCAGCCATCAGCGGCCAGCCTCCAGAAAAAAACACGCGGCCTGACCGCGCATGGGCTGTTGCTGAAAGCTGACCGCTGAAAGCTGCCAGCTAATAACTCCGCGTCACCGCGAAACTTGCCAATTCTAGCAAATATTCACGTTGCCTAGAATGCGGCAGGCGCGCGAGCGCCTCGCCCGCCGCGAGCGACTCCCGCCGCGCCTGCTCGCGTGCGTAGTCGAGCGCGCCGGTCGAGCGTATCGCCTCGATCACTGCGGCAAGCTCGTCGCGCCCGCCATGCTCGATCGCGTGCCGCACCCGCCGCGCCTGCTCGGCCGTCCCGTGCTGAATGGCGTAGATCAGCGGCAGTGTGGGCTTGCCTTCGGCAAGGTCGTCGCCCAGGTTCTTGCCGATCACCGCCTGCTCGCCGGAGTAATCCAGCACGTCGTCGATCAGCTGAAAGGCGGTTCCGAGGCGCATGCCGTAGTCGGCGACCGCGCTCTCCTCGTCGCGCGGCGCACCCCCCAGGATCGCCCCGAGCCGCGTGGCGGCCTCGAACAGCTTCGCCGTCTTGCAGCGGATCACCTCGAGGTAATCGCTTTCCCGGATGTCGGGATCGCGGCAGCTCATGAGCTGCATCACTTCCCCCTCAGCGATCACGTTGGTCGCGTCGGCAAGCACCTGCAGCACGCGCATGTTGTCCACTGCCACCATCATCTGAAACGCGCGCGAATAGACGAAATCGCCGACGAGCACCGCCGCCGAGTTGCCGAACAGCGCGTTGGCAGTGGACCGTCCGCGCCGCAGGTCGGACTCGTCCACGACGTCGTCGTGCAGCAGCGTCGCGGTATGGATGAACTCCACCACTGCGGCGAGCTCGTGGCAATGGCGCCCGCGGGCTCCGAAAGCGCCGGCCGAGAGCAGGAGCAGCAGCGGGCGCAGGCGCTTGCCCCCGCTGCCCACGATGTACTCGGCGACCTGGCGGATCAGAGCCACCTCCGAATTGAGGCGGGCGCGGATCACCGCGTCCACGGCGCGCAGGTCTTCCTCCACGAAGCCGCGTATCGCGTCCAGTGTCACCGTTCGGAAGCTCTCGGAAAGAGGGGCATGATACCAGCAATGAAACGGCGCCGGCCCCGACGCGCCGGGCGTCACCACCGGCGACACGCTGCAATGGTTTTTTTGACTAACGCGCGCGTTTTTTGTAGAATGCGCGCCTTTCCCAGTTCGGACGGGTCGTGAAATGTACGCGGTCATCCAGACCGGCGGCAAGCAGTATCGGGTCAGTGCCGGCGAGAAGCTGAAAATCGAGCTCATCACCGCGGACATCGGTCAGGAGATCGAGCTCGACCAAGTGCTGATGGTGGCCGACGGCGACAAGCTCAAGATGGGCGCCCCGCTCGTTGCCGGGGCCCGCGTCAAGGCCCGGGTGCTGAGCCACGGCCGCGGCGAGAAAGTGCGCATCTTCAAGTTGAACCGCCGCAAGCACTACCGCAGGAGCCAGGGACATCGCCAGGGCTATACCGAGATCGAGATTCTCGGCATCGCGTAGGAAGGAACGAGGGGATACTCCCCTCGTGCACCCCTACTCCAGTCTAAAAACAGGTTCTAGGAACAGGCTATGGCACACAAGAAAGCAGGCGGCAGCTCGCGCAACGGCCGCGACTCGCAATCGAAGCGCCTGGGCGTGAAGCGCTACGGCGGCGAGCAGGTGAACGCGGGCGCGATCATCGTGCGCCAGCGCGGCACGCGGGTGCACCCCGGACCGAACGTCGGCATCGGCCGCGACCATACTCTGTTCGCCAGGGTGACGGGGCGCGTCCTATTCGCTCAAAAGGGACCGGACAACCGCACCACGGTGAGCATCGTTCCCGCGTAAGCCCGGCCGACGCCCACCGCAAGCCCTGTCGCCTGACAGGGCTTTTTTGTTTATGAAATTCGTAGATGAAGCGATCATCGAAGTCCATGCCGGCAAGGGCGGAGACGGCGTGGCGAGCTTCAGGCGCGAAAAGTACGTCCCGCGCGGCGGCCCCGACGGCGGCGACGGCGGGCGCGGCGGCAGCCTCTACGCGGTCGCCGACCGCAACCTGAACACGCTGATCGACTTCCGCTACGCGCGCATTCACCGCGCGCGGGACGGCGAGAACGGCCGCGGCGCGGACCAGTACGGAAAATCGGCATCCGATATCGTGCTGCGAGTGCCGGTGGGCACCGTCGTGAGCGATCTCAAGACGGGCGAAACCCTCGCCGACCTCGACCGCGACGGCGCGCGCGCGCTGCTCGCCCAGGGAGGGGCCAGCGGCCTCGGCAACCTGCACTTCAAGTCGAGTGTCAACCGCGCGCCGCGCCAGTTCACGCGCGGGACCGCGGGCGAGCGGCGGCGCCTGAAGCTCGAACTGAAGCTCCTCGCCGATGTCGGGCTCTTCGGCATGCCGAATGCCGGTAAGTCCAGTCTCATCCGCGCTGTTTCCGCCGCGCGACCCAAGGTCGCCGACTATCCCTTCACCACCCTCGCCCCCGCGCTAGGCGTGGTACGGGCGGACGTCAACCGCAGCTTCGTGCTTGCCGACATCCCCGGGCTCATCGAGGGCGCGGCCGAGGGCGCGGGGCTCGGGCACCAGTTCCTGCGCCACCTCGCGCGCACGCGGCTGCTGCTGCACCTCGTCGACATCGCGCCGCCCGATGAGGGCGCCGATATCGTGCGCGAAGCGAGGGCGATCGTGCAGGAACTCAGGAAATATGACGAGGCGCTTTTTCGCAAGCCACGCTGGCTGGTCTTGAACAAGATCGACCTGGTTCCGGCCGGGGAGCGCGAGCGCGCCGTCCAGCGCTTCCTCAGGAATTTTCGCTGGCGGGGCAAAAGCTTTATCATTTCCGCGCTCACCGGCGAGGGCTGCCGCGAACTCGTGTTCGCGGTGATGGACCATTTGGAGCAGCAACCTCAGAACGCCAAGGACGCGAAGGACGCCACGGGACAAGAGAACAGGAAAACGAGGGGCGGGAGGCGGGTGCGCCTTAGCTGATCGAGCTTCCGGCATGATTCACCACCCGGTATTCTTTGATCTTCCTTTGCGTCCTTTACGTTGAGAGCCTATGACTTCAGTCCTGGAAAAGGCGCAGCGCTTTGTCGTCAAGGTCGGCTCGAGCCTCGTCACCAACGAGGGCCGCGGTCTCGATCTCGATGCCCTTACGCGCTGGGCCGGAGAAATCGCGGAGGTGAGGCGCATGGGCCGCGAGGTCGTGCTGGTTTCCAGCGGGGCGGTTGCGGCGGGCATGCAGCGCCTCGGCTGGAAACGGCGTCCGCACGCCCTGCACGAGCTGCAGGCCGCCGCCGCGGTCGGCCAGATGGGGCTGATCCAGGTCTACGAATCCTGCTTCCGCAAGCACGCGCTGCTCAGCTCCCAGGTCCTGCTCACGCACGAGGACCTCGCCGACCGCAAGCGCTATCTCAACGCGCGCTCCACCCTGCGCACGCTCCTCGAGCTCGGCGTGATCCCGATCATCAACGAGAACGACACCGTGGCGAGCGACGAGATCCGCTTCGGGGACAACGACACCCTGGCCGCCCTGGTGACCAACCTGATCGAGGCCGACGCGCTGGTGATCCTCACCGACCAGGACGGCCTCTACGACAGCGATCCACGCCGGGGCGGCGCGGCGAAGCTGATCGCTCAGGGGCGCGCAGGCGATCCCGCACTGGAAGCGATGGCCGGAGGCACTGGCAGCGCCATCGCGCTGGGCGGCATGCTGACCAAGGTGCTCGCCGCGAAGCGGGCGGCGCGCAGCGGCGCGCACACCGTGATCGCGTCCGGGCGCGAGGACGGGGTCCTGCCGCGCCTCGCACGCGGGGAGGGAATCGGCACGCTGCTCGTGGCGGAGCGCGCGACCCTCGCGGCCCGCAAGCAGTGGCTCGCCGACCAGCTGCAGGTGCGGGGAAGCCTCACCCTCGACGCCGGCGCGGTGAAGGCGCTCACCGTGCACGGCAAGAGCCTGCTGCCGATCGGCGTGCACGAGGTCACCGGCGAGTTCGACCGCGGCGAGGCGGTGAGCTGCCTCGACGAGTCGCGGCGCGAGGTCGCGCGCGGCCTCGTCAATTACAACGCGGCGGAGACCCGCCGCATCCTGCGCGCGCCGTCGAGCGAGATCGAGGCGCGGCTTGGCTACGTGGACGAGCCCGAGCTCATACACCGCGACAATCTGGTGCTGCTCTGATCCTCAGCTGGCGGGAGAGTGGCGGATCCCGGGCGCCGGTCCCGCCCATCGCTTATTTCGTCGTGGTGGCGTACCTGAACAACCGCACGATCTCCCTCACGCTCCCGACCGGGCTCCTTCCCGAGCACAGGTAGTCCGAGTAGAGCACGTAGTGGTGGCGATTGACGTCCTGCGGCTCGATGCGGCGCCACTGCGCTTTGCGCGCCCGCGCCCAGCTTCCGTCGGCCCTTCCTACCGCGTAGTACTTCTGCTCGCGCAGCTCGCAGCGGATGCCCTCGAAAGTGACATTGGTCGCGCCCCCGGCCGTTTTCACCACGAGCGTGTAGCGCACGACGTCGTCCTCGCCGATCGACAGCGAGCGCGCGTCAACGTAGAAACGATGCGGGCTCGCCGCGCTGCCTTCGAACGGGACCAGGTCCCCGGTCCCGGGATAGGAAGGAATCCTCGCTTCGATCTCTTTCCACGGTTTCCGGTCCTCATCGAAATCGGCGTCCCAGTCGCGCCATTGCGCGAGCGCCGCGGAGACCGATGCGGCCAGTGCGGCAGCGACGACGAGCGCGGCTCCGGCACGCCGGGCCCCGCGCCGCGCGCGGCGGCATCCTGCGTCAGGCGGAAGGCAAAGCAAGACCCGACGCCTCCCTACCTCGCATAGATGTGGTCGCGCGTCTCCGGAACCTCGAGCACGCCGCCCGCAAGGGGCTTGCCCGCCAGCACCTGGTAGACCGACATCCAGCCGCGCTCGAAGCCGAGCGCCGAGCCCGCCATGTAGATGCGCCAGACGCGGTAGAGCTTCTCGCCCACCGCCGCAAGCACCGCGGCGCGGTTCGCTTCGAGTCGCTCCACCCAGTGCCACAGCGTTTTCGCGTAATGCGGCCGCAGGCTCTCCACGTCCCAGCTCTCGAGACCCTGCGCCGACAGCGCCTCCATCACGACCGAGACGTGGGTGAGCTCCCCGCCCGGAAACACGTAGGTGCCAATGAATTCGCCGATATCGCTGCCGAGCTCGCGCTGGCCCGGCGTATTGTGGGTGATGCCGTGGTTCAGCACTAGCCCGCCCGGCCGCAGCACGCGGGCGATCTTGCCGAAATACGCCGCCAGGTTGTCGCGCCCGACGTGCTCGAACATGCCGATGCTCGCGATCTTGTCGAACGGCCGCTCTTCCGGCACATCGCGGTAATCGAGCAGGCGCACCTCGCAGCGCCCTTCCAGCCCCAGCTCGCGAATCCGGGCGCGCGCGTAGTCGTGCTGATTGCGGCTCAACGTCACGCCAAGCGCCTGCGCGCCGTAGCGTTCGGCCGCCCACATCACGAGCGCACCCCAGCCGCAGCCGATGTCGAGGAAGCGCTCGCCCGCAGCGAGCCGCAGCTTGCGGCAGATGTGATCGAGCTTCTGCTCCTGCGCGATCTCCAGCGTATCGTCGGCCCGGCGATAGTAGGCGCAGGAGTAGACGCGCCGCCGGTCGAGCCAGAGGCCGAAGAAATCGTCGCTGACGTCGTAGTGGCTGCGGACCGCCTTGCTGTCGTAGGCCCGCGTATGCCGCACCCAGCGCGCGAGCCGCCGCCTCGCCGCCAGGCTCGCGCTGTCAGTCGCGCCCGCAAGCGCCGTGCCCAGGCCAACGACGTCGCGGATCGGCCCGTCGACATCGATCTGCTGCTCGACGTAGCCCTTCGCGAGGCCCCCGGCGGTGGGACGCCCGAGCGCCGCGAGCGCCAGCGGATGCCGCACGGTGATCGTCACCTGCGGCCGCGGGGCGCCGGCGCTCGCGCCGTTCCACAGCCGCACGGCGAGCGGAAGCCCGCTTTCCTCGATGCGGCGCCCGATGCTGGCGAGTATCCGGGTATCCTGCATACGCGTGGCGAGAATAGCACAAGCCCGGCGGAGCGGAACACCTGCGGCGCAAGGCCTGCCGGCGGCGGCGAGCTAGCCTGCGAGATCGTTGACGAGCGAGGCGCGGACCGCGGGATCCACCGCCCTGATCGTGTGGCTGTATTCGGGATGATCGACGCCCACCGCGAGCGCAGCGCCCTCCTTCAGCGCCCGCACCATCGCGGAGTCGAGCTCGAACCGCAGAAAATGCACCGCCGAGGTCTTCTCCGCGGTGTCGCGCTCGAGATCCTCATCGGCAATGGCGCGCACCCGGGCATGGCCCGCGACCTGAACCCAGACCCGGTCCTCGATGCCGATCAGCCGGGCGAGCATGCGGCGGCGCTCGTCCACGTCGGGATACTCGATCATGAGGGTCGCCTTCCAGTTGGCGCCGTCGGGGATGAGCGGGTTGTAGGCATCGAGCTCGCCCTGAATGCCCGACTCCTCGAACATGCGCTCGGCGCGTAGCATTTCCTGGACCTGGTAGCGGACCGTCAGCTCGTCCTCGAAGATGAGCGTCAGGTGGCCACCCAACTGCAGCGTGCGGTTCTTCTTGTGCGCCATGACCCGGGCGCGGAACTGCGGTCGCGCCCTGGCATAGGCTTCCAGCGTCAGCAGGCTGTCGCGGGTGATTTGTGCCATGGGTTCGTTTCTCGTTTCTACAATCCGTAGGCGATGCGAATCAATGTGAGCGGATGGCGCTTGTGCGCACGGCTCGCGCCCATTCCCTGCCGGATGTGCCGCGCTGCGATCGCGCAATCCGAGCTGATGTAGTCCGGATCGGGCTCCGCCATCTGGCGGAATACGGGGCGCCCGATCTTCATGGAATTTTCGTAATACTCGGTCTTGACTCCCCAGGTGCCATCATGCCCGGAGCAGCGCTCGACCGTGACCACCGTCGTATCGGGGATCAACTGCAGGAGCTCGCGCGTCTTCTGGCCGATGTTCTGCACCCGCAGGTGGCACGGCACGTGATAGGACACCTTTCCGAGCGGCTGCCTGAAATCGGTCTTGAGCAGCCCGTCCTTGTGCCGGAGCACGAGGTACTCGAACGGGTCGAACATCGCTTCAGCGACCGCCTTCACGTCCGCATCGTCCGGAAACATCAGCGGCAGCTCCTGCTTGAACATACCAGCGTCACCGGCACCTCGTTGTGCGCGAGCACCTTGAGCAGATCGTGCCCGATGCCGGGCTCGTTGTAGTTCACGTAGCAGGTGGAGAAGACCGCGACCTTGCCCGGCGTGTGCTTTCCGTCGCGCGCCGGGAATGAGGCGTTGGCCCGGGCGCTGGCGCGGAATTGCTCGCGGGCGTACTCGGGCAGGATGCGCTCCTTGTGCACGCCCAGCGTCTTCTCCATGACGCCGCGGACGACTCGCGCCTTGTTGGCCGCATTCACGAATTGCACCACGACGGGGATGGTGGCGAGCCGGCCGATAGCGTCGGTGCTCGCCAGCAGCTTGTCGCGAAACCTCGCGCCCCCCTTGCGGAATCTGACCGCTTTGGCGCGCAGCATGAGCTGCGGAAAATCCACGTTCCACGGGTGCGGCGGCACATACGGGCACTTCGTCATGAAGCACATGTCGCACAAGTAGCACTGGTCGACCACCTTGCCGAAATCGCGCTTGTCCACGCCGTCGAGCTCGCCGCTCTTGCCCTCGTCGATTAGATTGAACAGCGTCGGAAATGCGGTGCAGAGGTTCACGCACCGGCGGCAGCCATGGCAGATATCGAAAACGCGTTCGAGCTCCTTGGCGAGCTTCGCCTCGTCGTAGAAATCCGCGGATTTCCAGTCGAG
>JAHZNX010000171.1 GCA_020028375.1 Betaproteobacteria bacterium
AGACCCGGCCTTGTTCGCCACCGCATGCGGCACCTGCTCCTTTAATCGTCACCCTCAATCGTCACTTTTTCGATGAAAATCCCGCCGCCAGATTCGGGACTGCTGTCGCTCAACACCGCGACGGTGCGGGAGAAGTGGAGCCTGCGCGAAGTGATCCAGGGCTGCGCGCGCCACGGCATCCGCGGCATCTCGCCTTGGCGCGACAAGCTCGCGGAGGTCGGCGCAAAGGAAGCGGCAAAGCTGATCCGCGATCACGGCCTGAAGGTAACGGGGCTCTGCCGCGGCGGCATGTTCCCGGTCGCGGATCGCAAAGGGCGCCAGGCGGCGCTCGATGACAACCTGCGTGCGGTGGAAGAGGCGGCGACCCTTGGCGCGCGCTGCCTGGTGCTCGTTGCCGGCGGGCTGCCCGCGGGCTCGAAGGACCTCGCCGGCGCGCGCGAAATGGTGCGCGACGGCCTCGGCGAGCTCCTCGACCGCGCGCGCGCCGCGGGCGTGCCGCTCGCGATCGAGCCGCTGCACCCGATGTACTGCGCGGACCGCGCCTGCATCAATACCCTGGCGCAGGCGCTCGACCTGTGCGACCAGCTGGACTCGGGGAAGGGCGGGGCGCTCGGCGTCGCGGTGGACGTCTATCACATCTGGTGGGATCCCCAGCTCAGGCAGGGCATCGAGCGCGCTGGCGACAAGCGCCTGCTCGCGTTCCACATCTGCGACTGGCTGGTGCCGACGACCGACCTCCTCAACGACCGCGGCATGATGGGCGACGGCGTGATCGATCTCCCGCGCATCCGCTCGTGGATGGAGGCGGCGGGCTACCGCGGCTTCCACGAAGTGGAGATCTTCTCCGCGAAAAACTGGTGGAAGCGCGAGCCCGACGACGTGCTCAGCGTCGTCAAGCGCCGGCACCAGGAATGCTGCTAGTCGCGCCGGAGGGAGGAGCCGGGACGATCTGCGTCAGGGCTTAAACAGTCCGGGCAGCCACAGCGAGATCGCCGGGATGTAGGTCACCAGCAGCAGCGCGAAACACATGGCGCCGTAGAATGGCCACAGCTCCTTCGACACCTGCTCCATCGTCACTTTGCCGATGGCGCAGCCGACGAACAGGGTAGGTCCTACCGGCGGGGTGATCAAGCCGATGCCGAGGTTCAGGATCATGATCATGCCGAAGTGCACCGGATCGATGCCGAGCTTGAGGACCACCGGCATGAAGATCGGCGTGCAGATCAGCAGCATCGGCGCCAGATCCATGAAGGTGCCGAGCAGGAGCAGCAGGATGTTCACCAGCAGCAGGAAGACGTACTTGTTTTCCGAGAGGGTGAGGAAGAACGCTGTCACCTTCGCCGGGATCTGCATGATGGCCATCATGTAGCCGAAGGCGACCGAGAAGCCGATCAGCATCATCACCATGGCGACGGTCTTGACCACGCGGTGGATGAGATGCGGCAGATCGCGCCACTTGTAGTCGCGGTAGACGAGGAAGGTGACGAGGAAGGCGTAGACGCAAGCGACCGCGGCGGACTCGGTCGGCGTGAACACGCCCGACAGGATGCCGCCCATGATGATCACGATGGTGATCATTCCCCACAGAGCGTCGATGACGATCTTCGGTACGTCGCGCAACGCGATCGCCTTCTCCTTGGGGAAGCCGCGCTTGTGCGCGGTCCACATCACCAGCCCGATCAGGCACAGGCCGAACAGCAGTCCGGGAAACACGCCGGCGAGGAACAGGCTCGCGATCGATACGGTGCCGCCGGCGGCGATGGAATAGATCACGGCGTTGTGCGAGGGCGGGATCAGCAGCGCCTGTACCGAGCCGCAGATGGTGACGTTGGTGGCGAAGACCCGCGAATAGCCCTGCTTGACCATCTGCGGGATCATCACCGAGCCGATCGAGGCGGTATCGGCCACCGACGAGCCCGAGATGCAGCCGAACAGCGTGCTCGCCAGGATGTTCACCAGCGCAAGCCCGCCGCGGATGAAGCCGACGAACACCTTGGCGAGCAGGATCAGGCGCGCCGCCATGCCGCCCTCGGCCATGATGCCGCCGGCGAGCACGAAGAACGGGATCGCGAGCAGCGCGAACTCGTCGACGCCGTCGGACATTTTGATCATCACCGCCTCGAGCGGGATCTCCGCCCACAGTGCGCCGATGATCGCCGAGAGCCCGAGGGCGTAGGCGACGGGGACCCCGAGCGCGCAGACCAGCGCGAACGAGCCGAGAAGGATCAGAATGTCCATTTATTCCAGGTCCACCGCCTGGTCGCTGTACATGACGTCGCTCTTCGGCGGGCCGCCGAGCCAGAGGCGCTCGACGATGAAGAGCAGCGTGAGGACGCCGGCGAGCGGGATCGGCATGTACGTGACGCCCACCGACAGGCCGGGAAAATCCGAGATGCTCTGATGCCAGGTGGTGATGCAAAGCTGCACGCCGTACACCAGCATGAAGAGCGCCGTGGCGATCATGCAGGCGTCGACGCCCCACAGCATTATTTTTCGATTCCTCTCCGAAACCGCGTTCAAGAGCGCTTCCACCGCGACGTGCACCTTGGCGCGGTACACCGCGGCGCCGCCGAGGAAGGAGAACATCACCATCATGATCACCGACGCCGGCTCGGGCCAGGACAGCGCCGCGTTCATCACGTAGCGCATGAAGACGCCGAGCGGGATGATCAGGGTGATGATGACCAGCGCTGCGCCGGACAGCACGATGCAGGCGAGGTACAGCCCTTCCATCGCCTGGCGATAACGGTTGCGCATAAAAAAAAGGGCCGCTCATCGCGGCCCGATTGTTCTCGAAAAACCTACTTCGTATCCTCGATCCGCTTGATCAGTGCGGCGTGTTTCGCGCCGTACTTCTCGCGCACTGGCTTGGTAGCGTCGTAGAAGGACTTCTTGTCGACCTTCACGAACTGCACGCCGGCGGCTTTCAGCTTCGCTTCGGACTCGCCGACCATCTTGTCCCAAAGTTCCCGCTGCTCCATCTGCGCTTCGCGCGAGTATTTCCGGATCAGGTCCTGGTCGGCCTTGCCGAGCTTGTCCCAGCTCGCTTTCGAGAACACGAAAATCTCCGGAATGATCAGATGGCCGGTGAGGCTGTAGAACTTGGCGACCTCGTAATGCTTGTGGGTCACCAGGGTCGGCGGGTTGTTCTCCGCGCCGTCCACCACGCCGGTCTGCATCGCAGAGAAAAGCTCGCTGAAGCCCATCGAGATGCCGTTGCCGCCCATCGCATTCATGGTCTCGACGAAGATCGGGTTGCCCATCATGCGGATCTTCTGGCCCTTGAGGTCGGCGGGCTTGGTGAACGGCTTCTTGGCGTAGACGTTGCGCGTGCCGGCGTCCATCCAGCCGAGGACCACCAGCCGCGACTGCGGATTGTTGGTGACCTTCTCGAGCAGCTCCTTGCCGATCGGCCCGTCGATCACCTTCCGCATGTGCTGCTCGTCGCGGAAAATAAACGGCAGGTTGAAAACGTTGAGCTCATCGACGATCGGGCCCATCGGCCCCACCGAGATGCGCGCGATCTGCAGCGCGCCGACCTGCGCCTGCTCGATCATCTCCTTCTCGCCGCCGAGCTGCATGGCGGGGAACATCTGGATCGACAGGCGCCCGTTGGTGGCTTTCTCGAGCTTGTTGCCCATACGCACCATCGCCTCGACCGTGGGATAGCCGAGCGGATGCACGTCCGAGGCCTTGAGAACCATCTTCTGTTGCGCGACGGCGGCCGTGGGTACGGCGGCGACGCAGGCGGCCGCGACGGCGGCGCCGAGAATGCGGCGGCGGGAATACATTGTGAATCCTCCTTGGGTAAGCTTTGTCAATCATCATACAATCAGCGTGTTGCATGTCAAGACATGCGCATCCGCCCCTTCGCCCCCGGGCGCAAGCTGTCGCACGTCCTGATCGAGCAGCTCGCGGCCGAACCGAAGAACGCGGCTTGAAGATCCTGCTGACCCATTCGCCGGAGGCGCTCGCCAACTATTACGGCGAGCGGGCGCTCAAGCGTTTGCGGGCCGTAGGAAATGTCGTTTTGAACGAAAACCAGATTTCTCTGGAAGGAGAAGCGCTTATCGCCGCCGCCGCGGACTGCGACCTGATCGTGTCCTACCGCCAGTCGCCCGGGCCGGCCGCGGTATTCGAGCGCCTGCCGAAGCTGGTGGCGTTCCTGCGCTGCGCAGTGGACATCCGCAATGTCGACGTCGCTGCGGCGAGCCGCGCGGGCGTGCTTGTGACGCAGGCGAGCGCCGGCTTTGTCCCGGCGGTGAGCGAGCTGGTGGTCGGGTTCCTGGTGGACCTCTCGCGCGGAATCTCGTCTGCGGCCGCCGAGTACCATGGGCGCGGCGTGCCGCCGGCGCGCACAGGGCGCGAGCTGCGCGCGAGCACGCTCGGCATCATCGGCTACGGCGCCATCGGACGAGAACTGGCGCGCGTGGCGCGCGCGCTCGGCATGCGCGTGCTGGTGAATGACCCTTACGTGAAAGATGTCGAGCGGGTGTCGTTCGATGAGCTTCTCGCGCAGTCCGACTACGTGGTGCCGCTTGCGGCAGCTACGGAGGAAACCGAAAACCTGATGAACGACGCGGCTTTCGCCAGAATGAAGCCGGGCGCGTTCTTCATCAACGTGTCGCGCGGCAACCTGGTGGACGAAGCGGCGCTCGTGCGCGCGCTCGACTCGGGGCGCATCGCGGGTTGCGCGCTCGATGTGGGTCGCGCACCGGATCAGATGCCCACGCCGGCGATTGCCGCGCGGCCCGACGTCATCGCCACGCCGCACACGGCCGGATTGACCCTCCCGGCGATCGAGCACCAGTCGCTGGAGACGGTGGCGCAGGCTGCCCAGATCGCGCACGGAAGGGTTCCCAAAGGAGCGGTCAACGCAGAACACTGGAAACGGAAGCCATGAAAACGGTCTTGATCACGGGCGCCACGGGAGATGTCGGCAGTCACTTGCGGCGGGAGCTCGCCGGCAAATACAAGCTGCGGCTGTCCGACAGGAGGCCGCTGAAACCCGCAAGCAACGAGATATTCGTCAAGGCGGACATCTCGAGGATGTCCGACGTGCTGAAAATCACCCGGGGCGTCGATGCCATCGTGCATCTTGGCGGCTACTCGGTGGAGGGACCGTGGGAGCCGATCCTGCGGGCGAACATCATCGGCTGCTACAACGTGTTCGAGGCCGCGCGCCGCAACGGCGTCAGGCGCATCCTCTTCGCCACCAGCAACCACGCGGTGGGGTTCTACCGCCGCGACCAGACGATCGATCACCGCGTCTACCCGAAGCCCGACGGCCGCTACGGGGTT
>JAHZNX010000172.1 GCA_020028375.1 Betaproteobacteria bacterium
GCGACTTCGCCGCGATCTCGGCGCCGATGTTCGCGCCCGCGCCGCCGCGGTTCTCCGGGACGACCTGCTGGCCGAGCGCCTCGCCGAGCTTCGGGCCGATGGTGCGCGCCATCGTGTCGGTGCCGCCGCCAGGTGGGAACGGCACTATCAGCCGCACTGCCCTGACCGGATACTGCTGCGCCGCCGCCGGAATCGCCGCCGCCAGCAACGACGCGACTGCCGCCAGCAAGAAAAAAGAAATAGTTTTCATGGCGCCTCCCTTTCAACTGATGAAGAAGGATGGGAAACACTGCTCAATGCACCTGACACAATGACTGGCCCAACTTCACTCCCCTCCTTTTCAAGGAGGGGTGGATGCGAAGCAGACGGGGTGGTTACGCGAGCACGATTCCTCCCACCACCCTGCCCGCATGCGCGGGCTCCCCGTCCGTCCCGCCGCGCTGCATCGCGTCGGGCGTTCGCCGGCTCGGAGGCATGCTCCTCGAAACCCCGGCTCACCCTCGGGCAGGAGGGGAATTCATTTTGTCACGCATTCTAAGCTGTGTTCCGTCCCTTTTGCTTCCTGCCTCCTGTCTCTAATAGGACGTCAGTCCTCCATCCAGCACCAGCGTCTGGCCGGTGATGTACGCCGCCTGCGGGCTCGCGAGGTAGCACACCATTCCCGCCACTTCGCCGGGCTTGCCGAAGCGGCGGAACGGGATGCGCTCGATCATCGCTTTTCGCGCGTCCGGATGCGACGAGAAGTACTCGGCGCGCGAGGGCGTGTCCACCGTGCCCGGCGCGATCGCGTTGACGCGGATGCCGTGCTGCGCCCACTCGATCGCGAGCATCCGCGTCATCTGGATGATACCCGCCTTGGAAATCCCATAGGTCGAGCGCTGCGGGTAGCCGACCATTCCGTGCGTCGAGGCAAGGCTGATGAGGCAGCCCGCGCGCCCGGCCGCGATCAGGTACCGCCCCATCTGCTGGCTCATGAAAAACGTCCCGGTCAGGTTGACGGCCATCACCTCGTCCCACTCCTGCGGGGTCACCTCGAGCGCCGGGCGCCGCAGCGTGACGGCGGCGTTGTTGACGAGCGCATCCACATGCCCGAACGCGCTCAGCGCCTGCGCCATCGCCCGCTCGATGCTCGGCTGGGAGCGCAGGTCGAGCTCGACCGGCACGGCGCGCGCCCCCGCCGCCGCGATTCTCTCCAGCGTGCCGGCGAGCTTCTCCACCCGGCGCGACGAGACCGCCACGTCGCACCCGTCGCGGGCGAGCGCGACCGCGATTTCCGCGCCCAGTCCCTGCGACGCGCCCGTCACGAACGCCGTTCTTTTCTCCGTCACTCGTCGCTCGTTGCTCGTTACTCGACCTTGATGTTCGCCGCCTTCACGACCTTGGTCCAGGTCACGACCTCGCGCCGGATCAATTCGGCGAAGGCCTCGGGCGTGTTGGTCTGCGGCTCGACGCCGGCGCCGGCGAACCGGCTGCTGACTTCCGGAGATTTCAACTGCTTCACGACCTCCGCCTGCGTCTTCGTCACGATCGCCCGCGGCGTCCCGCCCGGGAAGACCAGCCCGTACCACACGTCGAAGGCGTATCCCGGCACGCCGGACTCGGCGACCGTGGGCAGCTCCGGCGCGATCCCGGCGCGCTTCTCGCCGGTTACGGCAAGCGCCTTCAACCTGCCGCTTCGGGCATGCGGCAGCACCGTCGCGAGACCCGCCATCGCGATCTGGAGCTCCCCGCCCATGAGCGCCGTGATGGCAGGATTGCTGCCCTTGTACGGCACATGCAGCATCGAGAACCCGCCGTTTATCATGAGCAGCTCGGTGCCCAGATGCGAAGCGGTGCCGCTGCCGCCGGAGCCATAGCTGATGGAGCCAGGCTTCGCCTTTGCGAGCGCGACGAGATCCTTGACCGACCGGACCGGCAGGGCATTCCCGGCGGCCACGACGAAGGGCTGCACCGCGGCGAGCGAGATCGGCGTCAGGTCCTGCAGCGGATCGAAGCCCAGATTGCTGCGCACGGCGGGCGCGAACGAGAGATGGCCGACGCTCCCCAGCAGCATGGTGTAGCCGTCCGGGGCGGATTGCTTCGCCACGATCGTGACGCCAGCCATTCCCCCGGCGCCGCCGCGATTGTCCACCACCACGGTCTGGCCCCACGCGTCGGTGAGCCCCTGCGCGATCATACGCGCGATGATGTCAGTGCCGCCGCCCGGCGCGCTCGGCACCACCAGGCGGATCGACTTGTTCGGGTAGCCGGCGGCGGGTTGCGCCTTCTGCGCGAGCGCAGGCAGCGCGGTGGCGATGCACGATGCAAGCAGCAACTTGATGAATCGCTTCACGTGAGCCCTCCTCGGTGCGCGCCCGTTGCGGGCGCTTGCCCGGCGTGTGCCGGGATGACATGATCACACAAAAACCGGCGGCGAAAAATCCCGCGCCATACTCCCGGATCGCATTCCATACTGTGAGAGTCCCAACCATGAAAAAAGCGAAATCACGCGACTACGCCAGGCGCTTCGACCGCGGCATGCAGGTGCTGAAGAGGATGGGCCGGCAGAACCTGATGCTGAACCAGAAGGCGCTTTCCCCCGAGATGTACGAGATGTCGGTCGGCCACCTGTTTGGCGATGTCTGGGGACGCCCCGGGCTCAGCCTGCGCGACCGCCAGCTTGTCACGCTCGCCGCCAATATCGCGATGGCACGCCCGACGGGCAATCACTCCCACTACCTGAGCGCGATGCGCCTCGGCATCACCAGGCGGCAAATCATCGAAGTGATGATCCAGGTCGGGCACTACTGCGGCTGGCCGACGCTCTCCAACGCGGTGCGCCAGTTCACCGACATCCTCGAGGAAGAAAAGGAGAAGAAGAAGGCGCATAGGGCAGGCAGGCCGTTCCGCTCCAGGCTGCTCTGATCTCGCTCAACGCGCGGCGCGAAGCTAGAACCCGAAGAGTTCTCGAGGATTCTCCACGAGTATCTTCGTGCGCGTCGCGGCATCGGGCGCCCACTTCCCGAGCAGGTTGAAAAGCTCGACCGAGCCCACCTTGTCGGCGAACGAGAGGTGGGGATAGTCGCTGCCCCAGATGATGCGGTCGGGCGCGGCCTCGATGATCGCCCGCGCCATGGCGCCGGCGTCCGTGAAACCGGGCGCGACCGACATGCGGTAGACGCCGGTGAACTTCACCCAGCAGTGCCGCTCACCGCTTCGCACCATGGCGAGAAATTCCCGGAAGCCCGGCTGCTGGGGGCCGTCCTTCGCGAGGAACATGCCCATGTGCGCGACGCTGAAGCGGGACTTGAGCTTCCGCATCACCGGCATCAGTTCGCGCGTGAGCCAGCCGGGGGTGAGGAAATCGAGCATCCAGCCAATCTCGGCGCAGCGCGCATTCAGCCGCTCGATGCGCGCGAGCATTGTTTTCGAAAACCCCGGCTCCGGCGTCTTGATCGGGTTGACGTTGACGCGCACGCCGCGCACGCCCGCGCGGTTCAGGCGATCGATTTCGGCGTCGGGCGCGTTCTCGTCGATGTCCACGATGCCGCGGCACTTCTCCGCGCCCACCTCGCGCATCGCATTGAGCATGCACGCGTTGTCACGCCCGTAGGCGCTCGGTTGAACGAAGACGAAGCGCTCGCAGCCGAGATGGCGCGCGAGCTTCAAATACTCGCCGAGCGGGGCGAGC
The DNA here is from genome assembly GCA_020028375.1 of Betaproteobacteria bacterium. Lineage (GTDB taxonomy): Bacteria > Pseudomonadota > Gammaproteobacteria > Burkholderiales > SG8-41 > SG8-41. Next base: position 3,671 of record JAHZNX010000172.1, read on the forward strand.
GGCGGCTGGTAGCGGATGTCAGTCCCGTACGGATAGCGCTCCGCCGGACCGAAGACGTGGAAGTGGCTGTCGCAGGAAAGCGGCGGCGCCTTGAATGCCGGCGCGCCTTCTTCTCCTGCTCTCACGCTCTCATGCCCTCACGTTGCGCAGTGCGCATCGCCAGCGCAAACGCCAGGATCATGGCGATGACCACGGCAACGCCGAGCGTGAGTCCCAGGCTTTCCAGGTTCGCGTCGAACGCAGGCAGGTAGAGCCCGGCGATGCCGAGGCCCGCGACCGCGAGGCTCAGGGCCGCCACCGCAAGGCTCATGATGCGCGAGGCGATCGCGGCGCGCCGGTCCGCGCGCTCGATCAGCCGGCTCATGCAATAGCCGTTCACCGCGTCGGTCGCGATCATGCCCGCGGTGAACACGAGTCCCAGCGCAGCAGCGAACATCCACCCCGCGAGGCTCGAGCCCGTAATCGAGAACAGCATGGCCTGGCTGATGGTGTCGAAGGAGAGCGCGAACGCGGCGCCCACGGAGGCCATGACTGCCGGGTGGCTGGTCTCCACGAGGCTCCCGAGGAGGCGGCTTTTCAGGCCCACGGTTCTCACCACCTCGCCCGGCCGCGTGCGCCGGACCGCAACGAGGTTGGCCCCCGCGAGCGCGAGCAGGAACACGATCGAGATCCACGCGCCGGTGAGCTCGAGCCACTGCGGCGCCTGCCAATCCCGCGCGACGGTAGCGACGATCGCGGCGATGAGCGTGACGACGGCACCGTGGCCAAGCGAGAACAGCAGCCCCGAGAACCGCGCAAGGCGCGGGCGCCGGACGGCGTTGAAGCGCGCCATCCCGTCGATCGTAACCAGGTGGTCGGGGTCCGCCCCGTGCTTCAGTCCAAGGAAAAATACGAGCGCGGCGAGCGCGAGCCAGTCGTGCGGAAGGCTTTCCATCATCCCTACCTCCTAAGAAACAACTCTTCCCAGAGCTTGTCCCACTTCGCCGACTCGTCGACTACCGCAACCACATCGAGATAGGTGTGATCGAAATCGGTGAGCTTGGACTTGATCTTCCGGTTCACCGGCGGGCGTCCCATGGATTCGTAGAGCCTCTGCCCGTCCTCGGCGGACAGGACGAAGTCGGCGTAGAGCAGCGCCGCCGCAGGATGCGGCGCGCCCTTCGCGATGCCCAACCCCTGCGGCCGCGCGATGGCATCGATCGGCGCGAAATCGATGGGCGCACCCTTGCGCTTCAGCGTCTCCACGTTGGCGCTGTAGGCGGTCAGGCCGACCGGGATCTCGCCCGCGGCGATGAGCTGGGCGAGCAGCACGTGGCCCTTGCGCACTTCCGGCCGCATCTCCGAGAGCTTGCGGAAGAACGCCATCCCCTCCGCGTCGCCCCATTTCTTGACGAGGGTCGCCATCCATTCGCCGTCCCCTGCCTCGATGCCGAGCTTGCCCTTCCATTTCGGGTCGGCGAAACCCCTGATGCTCTTCGGCAGGTCCTCCCGCTTCACCAGGTTGGTGTTGTAGCCGACGACGAAAAACTGCAGCCGGTCGGGCATCCACAGGCGATGCCGCGGAATGCTCGCGGC
>JAHZNX010000173.1 GCA_020028375.1 Betaproteobacteria bacterium
CCGCGACGGCGACGGGCTCGAGATCGCGCTGCGGCCGTTCGTGTTCTGGGACGGGCCGCAGCCCGCGAAGCGCTTCCGCGTGGTGTTCGAGAACGGCGCGGCGGCGTCGGTGCGCGACGCGGAAGGCCGGGACCTGCCGCTGGTGCGCCTGGAGCCATTGCCGATCGGCGGCATCTATCCCGCGGGGAACGAGGATCGCGTGCTCGTGCGGCTCGGCGAAGTGCCGAAGCACCTGGTGCAGGCGCTGCTCGCGATGGAGGACCGCAACTTCTACGCTCATCACGGATTCGACCCGCGCGGCATCGCGCGGGCGGTCGTGAACTTCGTCCGGGGAAGGGGGCTTCAGGGCGGCAGCACGCTGACGCAGCAGCTGGTGAAGAATTTTTTCCTGACACCCGAGCGCACCTTGCGGCGCAAGGTCACCGAGCTCTTCATGGCGGTGCTGCTCGAGCTGCACTACGACAAGGACGAGATCCTCGAGACCTATCTCAACGAGATCTATCTCGGCCAGGACCGCGACCGCGCCATCCACGGCGTCGGGCTCGCGTCGCTGCACTACTTCGGCAAGCCGGTCGAGCACCTGACGCTCGCGGAGAGCGCGCTGCTGGTCGGCATGGTGAAGGGCCCGGCCGTGTACGACCCGTACCGCCACCCGCAGCGCGCGCTCGAGCGGCGCAACATGGTACTGCGGGAGACCCGGGACCGGGGCCACGCCACGATGGAGCAGTACGCGGCCGCGCGGACCGCGGGGCTCGGGGTGAATCCGAAGGCCCCGGTGGGCACCTCGCCGCACCCGGCCTTTCTCGAGCTCGTGCACCGGCAGCTGCGCCGGGATTACGCCGAGGCCGACCTGCGCTCGGAGGGCCTGCGGGTGTTCACCACGCTCGACCCGCGCGTGCAGGGCGTCGCGGAGCGCGTGCTCGAGCGCAAGCTCGCGCAGTACGACAAGGAGAAGCGCTTCGGCCCTCCGGGACTCGAGGGCGCGATCGTGGTCACCGACGGCCAGACCGGCGAGGTGCAGGCGCTGGTCGGCGGACGCGACGTGCGCTTCCGCGGCTTCAACCGCGCGCTCGACGCGGCGCGGCCCGTGGGCTCGCTCCTGAAGCCCGTGATCTACTTGACGGCGCTCGCCGAACCCTCGCGCTATACCCTCGTCACGCCGATCGACGACGCGCCTTTCGTCTGGAAGAGCCGCGGCGCGCCGGACTGGCAGCCGGAGAATTACGACAAGACGTTCCACGGCATAGTGCCGCTGCGCACGGCGCTCGCGCAGTCCTACAACGTCGCGACCGCGCGGCTGGGCACCGAGATCGGCGTCGAGCGCGTGCTCGCCAACGTGAAGCAGCTCGGCATCGAGCGCGAGCTGAAGCCGTTCGCTGCGACGCTGCTCGGCGCGGTGGAGCTCTCTCCGCTCGAGGTCGCGCAGATGTACCAGACGATCGCGAGCGCGGGGTTCCGTGCGCCGCTGCGCGCGATCCGCGAAGTGACCACGCAGGAAGGCCGTCCGCTCAAGCCCTATCCGCTCAAAGTGGAGCAGGCGTTCGCGGCCGAGCCGACCTACCTGCTCACCGCCGCCTTGCAAGACGTCGTGCGCGAAGGCACGGCCCAGTCGCTGAAGAACTGGCTGCCGCCGGAGAGCGCCGCCGCGGGCAAGACCGGCACGACGGACGAGCAGCGCGACGCCTGGTTCGCCGGATTCACAGGAAACCGGCTCGCAGTCGTGTGGATCGGCTACGATGACAACCGTGCGGCGAACCTTTCGGGCGCCGCCGCGGCGCTGCCTCTCTGGGGCGAGCTGATGGCGTCGCTCGACCCGGAGCCGCTGGCGCCGCCCAGGCCGGATGGCATCGAGAGCGTGCTGATCGATCCGCAGAGCGGGTTGCGCGCCGACGGGCTTTGCCCCGGCGCGCTGGAGCTGCCGTTCGCGCGAGGCTCGGCGCCGGTGGAGCGCGCGCCGTGCGCATCAGCGCTGGGCGCCGCGGTCGACGCGGTGAAGGAGCAGGCGAAAAGCTGGCTGGAGCGCCTCTTCGGGCGATGAGCCGGGGATAGAAGCCGGATGAGAGTTCTCCTTTCCGTGGCGGCGATCCTCGGCGGCTGCGCGACCGTGCAGCCGCCGGCGCCCGTATCGGAACCCTTATTGGTGCCCGTTCCCGCGCCGCCGCCGGTCCTCGAAAACCCGGCCGTCGCGAGCCTCATGGACGGCGCGCGCGCCGAAGTCGCGGCCGGCCGGCTGGTGAATGCCGCGGCGTCGCTCGAGCGCGCGCTTCGCATCGAGCCGCGCAATCCGCGCCTGTGGCAGGAGCTTGCGCGGGTGCGCCTGAAGCAGGGCGACTATGCGCAGGCGGAGAGCGTCGCGGCGCGCTCGAGCTCGTGGGCCGGCGGCGACAACCGGCTGCGCGCGGAGAACTGGCGCCTCATCGCGCAGGCGCGCGAGGCGCGCGGCGACGCGGAGGGCGCCCGCGCGGCGCTCGAAGCCGCCGAGCGGCAACGGTGACCAGGGGGCTCGTCATGTCGCGTTCGCGCGCTGCCTCAGCCGTTTTCCGAAGGACGCGTGCGCGTCCGGTCTGGATCGCGTTCGTCCAGTGGTTCTCCCGATCGACTCGGCGGCTCATCCGCTGGCGCCGGCGGATTTCCCAATGGGCACGGCGGCTCTCCCGCAGGGGCCGGGGGGCGCTCCGGGAATCATGGGCCGCGCCCCTGCCGGTCCGGCTCGTCGCGGGGACGGCGGTCATCCTGGTGCTCATCGTTACGCTGAACTGGCTGTACCAGGTGATACGAAAACCCGCCGAATTGTTCTTCCCGGTGAGCGGCGCGCTCCACAAGACGCCGTCCGAGACCTGGCGGCAGTACGGGCCGCTCTTCCGCGAGCATTCAACGGCCGTCATGACGCCCGAGCTGCTGGCCGCGCTGGCCCAGGTCGAAGGCTCGGGCAATCCGGTGGCGCGGACCTACTGGCGGTGGCGACTGACCTGGAATCCCTTCGAGATGTACCAGCCTGCGTCGAGCGCGGTTGGCATGTACCAGATCACGAACGCGGCGTTCCAGGACGCGAGGCGCTACTGCATCCATGACCACGTGGTCGTCGAGGACGGCCCGTGGAACGACTGGGGGTCGTGCTGGTTCAACAGCCTCTACACCCGCGTCATCCCGAGCCACGCCGTCGAGCTGACTGCCGCCGTCCTCGACCGCAGCGTCGCGAGAACGCTGGAGCGCCAGCGGATCACCGCGGCCGAGCTCCAGCAGAAACAGGAGCTGGCCGCGGTCATCCACCTATGCGGAGCCGGTACGGGCGACGCCTACGCGCGGCGGCGCTTTCAACTGACCGCCGGCGCGCGCTGCGGCGACCATGACGTCAGGGCCTACCTCGCAAAAGTCAACGCGATGAAGCGGTACTTCGCGTGGCAAGCGACGGCAGAAACCAGTGACCAGTGATGAGTGACGGGGCGCGAATCACGCTCACTCGACTTTCACGCCGGCGGCCTTCCACACTTTGGTCCGCGTCTCGATCTCGTCGTGGACGAGCTTGTCGAACGCTTCGGGCGTGCTGCGCTTCACCGCCGCGCCCTGGTTCGCGATGCGCTCGCGGGTTTCGGGCAGATCGAGGACGCGGCCGACTTCCGCATTGAGCACCTTGACGATCGGGCGCGGCGTCTTGCCCGGCGCAAGCATCCCGTACCACCCCTGGTACTCGAAGCCGGGGAGCCCCGCTTCCGCGATGGTCGGCACGTCCGGCAGCGCCGGCGCGCGCTCGACGGTGGTGACCCCGAGCGCGAGCACCCGCCCGCTCCGGACGAGCGGCGTCGCCGCCAGGACGGGCGAGAGGACGAACTGCACGCGCCCCGACATGACGTCGGTGAGCGTTTCCGGCGAGCCCCGGTAGGGCACGTGCACCGCGCCGATGCCGGCGGCGAGCTTGAAGAGCTCCGCGCCGTAGTGCGGACCGCTGCCGAGACCGGTGGAGGCGAAGTTGAGCTGGCCCTTCTTCTCGCGTGCGAGCGCGATCAGCTCCTTCACCGACTTCACCCCGAGCGCGGGCCCGACCACCAGCACCAGCGGCGTGGTCGCGAACTGCGTGACGCCGGAGAAGTCCTTGACGGGGTCGAAGGAGAGTTTTCCGGCATAGAGCGCCGCGCTGCCCGCGAAGTTGGAGCCGGTCACGAGGAGCGTGTGGCCGTCGGGGGCCGCCTCGGCGACGATGCTGAAGGCGATGATGCCGCCCGCGCTCGGGCGGTTGTCCGTCACGACCGGCCGGCCCCAGCGTTCCGCGAGCTTCGGCCCGACGACGCGGGCGATGATGTCGGTCGCGCTGCCCGCCGTGAACGGCACGACGATCCGGACCGGCCGGGTCGGGTAGGCCTGTCCTGAGCCTGTCCTGAGCTCAGTCGAAAGGCCTGTCGAAGTGGCGGGTTCCTTGGGGGTCCCCTGCGCCTCCGCTCCGGCCACAATGGCCGCGGCGGCTACCGCCAGCAACGTTTGCAGCAGGGCTTGTTTCACGCGCTCCTCCTGTCGCGAGCAGCGAGACGGTGAAATGGAGCCGCGTGGCCCCGTCACTGGGGCGTGATCCCCGCCGTCTTGATCACCTTCGCCCACTGCGCGATCTCGCGCTTGATCAGGGCCGCAAATTCCTCCGGCTTCCGGTTGACCACCTCCACGCCCTGACCGGCCATTAAGCTCACCACGTCCGGGCTGCCCGCGCCGCGCGTGAGCGCCTGGTACAGGCGGTCGATGATGGGACGCGGCGTGCCGGCGGGCGCGAGGACGCCGAACCATTGCGTCGTCTCGAAGCCCGGCAAACCAGTTTCCGCCAGGGTCGGGACATCAGGCAGAATCGGGATGCGCTTCGACGTCGTGACGCCCAGTGCGCGGATCCTGCCCGACCTGACGTGCGGCATCGCGGACAGTGCCGTGGATACTGCGGCCGAGATTTCGCCGGAGATGAGGCTGATGAAGGCTGGCCCGGAACCCTTGAAAAGCACTTGCGGCATGTCCACTCCGGCCGTCTGCTTGAACAGTTCCGCCGTCAGGTGCGGACTGGTCCCGATGCCCGGCGATCCGAACGTGAGATGGCCCGGCTTCGCCCTGGCGAGCGCGATCAGGTCCTTCACGGTCTTCGCCGGCACCGCGGGGTTCACGGTCATGATCTGGCAGGCGTCGGCGACGTGCGACACCGGCGCGAAATCGCGCACCGCGTCGTAAGGCAGCTTCCTGATCATGCTCGGGTTGATGGTGAGCGAGGGCTGG
>JAHZNX010000174.1 GCA_020028375.1 Betaproteobacteria bacterium
CTCGCCGCCGCCGAATGCGACATAGGGGATGCCGAACTCGACGATGCGCCGCGCGAGCGCGAGCGCCTCGCCACGCTCAAGCTCGTCGCGCCACGCCTTGTCCGGGCCGGATTCCTCGCAGCAGGTGATGCAGCGCGCCCCGCAGCGGTTGGTCAGCTGCCAGGCAAGAAAAAGGGGCGCGCGGTATTCGTCTACCGCGCGCCCCGGCATTTCAGACTGCAGGATTATGTTAGGTGAAGCGGATGTACGGCTGGGCCATGACCTGCTCGGAGACGTCCTCCATCTTGGGCGTCTCCCAGTTCAGCCGCTCGCCCGGCTTGATCTTCTCGATCCTGGCTTCCTGTTCCGTCTTCTCGCTCTGCAGGTTCACCTTCATGTCGCCCATATCGCCTCCATGCGCTCAAGCTTGCGAGACTGCCAACCGGCGCCAGTCATTGGCGTCGGCATGATGCGATTCGTTCCCTGCCGCTCGGCGGATCCCGGCCAGCACCGCCTCGTCGCGCCAGGCGCCGCAGTACGCCGCCCACGCTTCCGCCAGGCTTTCGCGCCGCAGGTCGGCACAAATATACGGCAGCGCCGCCGCAACCTTCACCCAGCCGTTGGGCAGTACCAGCAACGTCGCAGGCGGCTCGCCCAGGCTGGCTTGCAGCGCATCACCCAGCGTGAACGGAGAATAGCAGAATTCCATTTGGCCACCAAGATTCCGGGCCTCACATTCCAGAAGGCCCCGGAAGTCACGGTACTGTCCGGCGGCAGGTTCGAGCCTGTTCCACAAGCGCGCCGCCGTCCCGACGCGCATCAGCTTGCCGGTATTGAAGCGGAATGCCCCGAGCGCATGGGCCCGCCGGACGACCGCCCCCGCTTCGTGAAGGTTGAGACGCGTCGGGGCGAACGTGATTTCCAGCGGCAGGCCCGCCGCCCGTACCGCGCGGCATGCCGCATGCGCCTTTACGAGCGATCCGCCCGGGCGCTGGCGCTCATAGACCTCCTGGCTGTCGCCGTCGAGGCTCACCTGGACCGAACGGACCGGCAGGCGCGCGAGCCGCTCGACGACGCCGGCATCGAGCCGCTGGCCATTGGTCTCGATTTTGAGCTGCACCCCGGCCGCCCCCAGCGCTTCCGCGATCCGAAAGAAGTGCGGCACCACCAGGGGCTCGCCGCCGCACAGCATGACGTAGGGCACTTGATTGCGGGCAATCTCGTCCACGACCCGCATCGCCTCCTCCGCGTCGAGCTCATCGGGCAGGCGCTTGCCGGGGGCCGAATCGGTGCAGCAATGCAGGCAGCAGAGGTCGCAATCGCGGGTGATCTGCCACGAAACGAGCAGCGGGGCGCTCAGGCTGTCTATCCGGTTTGCCACGGGGGGAGCTTTACGGTTGCGCAAGGATGCCCACGCCAAACAGCGTGACGGCAACGAGGTAGCAACCGACCACGGCGCGGACGGCAGGCACGAACTGCCGCGGGGCCTCATAGGTGCGCAGCCCGATCCGCGCGCTCGACGCGAGCAACGGCAGCGCCAGCAACGCCGCCAGGCATGCGACGGGAAATACGCCGGCGGCCACTCCGATCGCGGCGGCAAGCAGCCCCGCTGCGGCGAGCGCGAGATAGAGCCACACGCCGCGCCGGCGGCCGAGGCGCACAACGAGGTTGCGCTTACCGACGAGCCGGTCCTGGTGGTAGTCGGGGATCGCGTTCACCACCGCGAGCGCCATGATCAGGAATCCAGGCACGAGCGATGCCCAGAATGCCCCCCAAGAGAGCTTCCCGGTGTGCAGATAGAGGCTGCCCAGCACCAGCCACGGCCCGTACGACAATGCGATCACCGTCTCGCCCAGGCCGCGGTAGGCCCAGCGGATCGGCGGTGCCACGTAGAAAATGGCGGCGAGGCCGCCGAGCACCGCAAAGCCGAGGATCGGCCAGCCGCCCCGGTAGGTGAGATGGATGCCAATCGCCAGGGCGCCGGCGAATGCCGCGACGCCCAGCCACAGCACCCACCCGGACATGGGCGGCAAGTCGTCAGGATCGAACACGCGGTCGGTACCCATCTGCGAATCGAAGTACTCGTTGAACGACTCGACGCCGACGACCGCCAGCACCACGCCGCCGAGTCCGCTCCAGAAGACGGGCGCATCGAAGGCGCCTTCCATGGCGTGGGCCCAGGCGGCGCCCAGCAGATACGGCAACAAGCCGGCATAGAGAAAGAAGCGGTAGCGCACGAGGCTCGCGACCAGCAGCAGCCGGCGCCAGGGCGATTGCGCGGCGCCGTGGTGCTGATGCGGGGGCGTCGTCAGAGATATACCCACTGGTGGAGTGTCGCCGTCTTGCGCGGATCTTCGGCGAGGTCCTCGACGAATTTCGCGACGCGCGGATCGGCCCACGCGCTCTGAAACCGGCCCCAGATCTCGCCGAGCGACTGCCGCCGCAGGTCTCCGCACACGAACGGCAGCGCGTTGATGAGCTTGACCAGGCCGTTGGGGAGCACGATCAGGAGCGCGGCGGGATGATGCAGCCGGTAACGCAGCTCCTCGAGCAACCCCATCTCGTGGAAGTGGACCCGCATGCGGCCGCGGTACTCTTCGGTCTTGCGGTGGAGCACCTCGAAATATTCGCCGTATTGCGCTTCCGTGGGCGCCAGCCGGTGCCAGGTCTTGACGGCGTTGCCGGTATACATCGTGCGCCCGGTATAAAAGGAATCGGCGCCGAGCTCGGCGGCGAGGTCCACCGCCGCGCCGATCTCGTGCGCATTGAAGCGCGTGGGCGAGTAATTGATCTCGATCGGCACGCCCGCGGCGCGGAGGTTGCGCACGCCTTCCACGGCCCGGTCGAAGTCCCCGCGCACCCGCATGCGATTGAACGTCTCGCGCGTGGCCCCGTCGAGACTCACCTGCACCGCCTTCACGCCGAGGCTTTTCAGGCGCGCGCAGTTCTCCGGGCCGAGGTAATGGCCGTTGGTCTCGATCTTCAGCTGGCCGTTGCGCGCGCAGACAAACGCGACCATGTCGAAGAAGCGGGGGTGGACCATCGGCTCGCCGCCTGAAAACGAGAGGTAGGGGATCTCGAGGTCCATTGCCTGCTCGAGGAAGCTGAATACCTGCTCGTCGGAGAGCTCGTCGGGAAACGCCTTGCCGGGGCCGCTTTCCTCGATGCAGTGCAGGCAGGCGAGGTTGCATTCGTTGGTCACCTGCCAGGCGATGTAGAGCGGCGCGCCGAGGTCTCCGGAGCCGGTTGTCGCCGGAGTGGTCGCGGGAACAGGAGTGCCGGCCTCGGGGCCGCTTGCCGGAGCCGCCACCGGATCAGTCCTCCACCAGGCCTTTTTGACGCAGCTCCGCGATGAAGGCGGCCGCTTCGCGCTCGATCGCGCCGCTATCGTCGCGGAAGCGCGCCTTCAGCAGTGATGGAATATCGCGCTCGGCGGCGCCCGCCTGGATCTCCCGCACCACCGCGCTCGCCGTGGGATTGAGGGTGAACACCTTCTCGGAGCGCGTTTCGAACAGCACGCCGCCGAACTTCTCTTCCCGGAATTTCACGTACCTGGCGAGCTTCATGGGGCGGCCTGCTGACCGCAATTATAGCGGTCAGGCGACATTGCACCCCTTCCTCAGTACTTGCCGTGCACCTTGAAGATGTAGTTCGTGAGCTCGCTGGTCTGCATTGCCATGCGGTTCACGATGACGTGCACGATCCGGAAAATAGCGCGCATGACGCGGTAGACGATGACCGGCTCGCGTTCGAGCAGCGACTCCAGCTTTTCACGCTCGAGGCCTAGGACCTGCGTCGGGCCGGTTGCGCGCAGCGCCGCGTAGTGCGGCCGGCCGTCCATGAAGCCCAACTCGCCGGCGAGGTCGTCCTTGCCTAGGAGGTGCAAGTTGACCCACTGCCCGTCCGCCTCCACCTGCCTCGCGACCGCGAGCGCGCCGCTCACGATCACGTAGAGATGATTGTCGCTCGCGCCCTGCCTGACGAGGACCTCCCCGTCGGCAAGCTTGCGCACGGACACCAGCTCTGCGAGGACAGCGCACTGGTCTCCGGTCAACTCCACCGCCAGCGCTGAATTTCGCACCAATTCGAGCTTCAGCGCGGCTTCCTGGTTTGCTCCGCGGGTCGCAGTTTCAGGCATGAGTCCCGACCTCTTTTTGCAGGTACAGATAACGAATTATTACCCTTCGGCACAATGTGGAATTGATCTGCATCAATTGGCGTCACATGCCCGAGGCGTAGAAAGTATACTATCCGCGCATTGGGGGAAAAGCACCCATGACCACGATCAAGCAGCAGGATTTCGTCCAGAGCATCGCAGACGGCTTTCAGTTCATTTCCTACTACCATCCTGTCGACTTCATCCGCGCGATGGGCGAGGCCTACGAGCGCGAGCAGTCCCCCGCCGCCAGAAACGCGATCGCCCAGATCCTCATGAACTCGCGCATGGCCGCCGAGGGGCATCGGCCGGTCTGCCAGGACACCGGCATTGCCGTGGTATTTCTCAGGATCGGCATGAACGTGCGCTGGGACGCGACCCTGAGCGTTCAGGAAATGGTCGACGAAGGGGTGCGGCGGGCCTACACCGACAAGGACAATCCGCTGCGCGCCTCGATGCTCGCCGACCCCGCGGGCACGCGCAGGAACACCAAGGACAATACGCCCGCCATGGTGTACACGGAGCTCGTATCTGGCGACACGGTCGAGGTCAGGCTCGCCGCCAAGGGCGGGGGCTCGGAGAACAAGTCGCGCTTTGCGGTGCTGAATCCCAGCGATTCAGTGGTGGATTGGATCCTCGAGCAAGTGCCGACCATGGGCGGCGACTGGTGCCCGCCCGGCATGCTCGGGATCGGCATCGGGGGCAGTGCCGAAAAGGCGATGCTGCTCGCGAAGGAATCCCTGCTCGACCCCGTGGACATGCATGATCTCAAGCGCCGCGGTCCCCGGACGCGGGCCGAGGAGCTGCGGCTCGAGATCTTCGACAAGGTCAACGCGCTCGGCATCGGGGCACAGGGCCTCGGCGGTCTCACCACGGTCCTCGACGTCAAGGTGCTCGACTGCCCGACCCACGCCACGTCGCTGCCGGTCGCCGTGATTCCCAACTGCGTCGCGACCCGCCATCTCGAGTTCCGCCTCGACGGCAGCGGACCCGCGCGCTTCGAACCGCCGGCTCTCGAGCACTGGCCGAAAATCGCGGTCGATCTCTCGGTGGGGGCAACGCGCGTCGACCTCGAGAAGCTGAC
>JAHZNX010000175.1 GCA_020028375.1 Betaproteobacteria bacterium
CCTACGGCGCGCAGGACCTGGCAGGAAATGCGTGGGAATGGCTGTCGAGCGCGTACCGCCCCTATCCGTACGATGCGAACGACGGCCGGGAAGATCCCGCGCCAGGGCCTGTGCGCGGCACGCGCGGCGGCGGCCACGATTCACCGGCTGGGGAGATCACAACTACGCAGCGGGGACGCAACCTCTCGCGCAACCCGGCTTCGGGGCATCACAATATCGGCTTTCGTTGCGCAAAGTGAATCGGGATCCGCCCGGACGCCAGGGAAATCAAATTTCCAGAAATCGAGCGATGAACATTCAGACCATTGCACGCGAGTTGCTCGATGCGCTCGACAGCGGCGGGACGATTCCCTCCGTGGTCGAGCGCAACCCCGGCCTTGGATGGGAGCAGGGCTACCAGGTGGGCGCGGCATTATTGAAGCTGCGCCGCGCGCGCGGCGAGAAGCCCGTCGGCCGCAAAATCGGGTTCACGAACCGCAACATCTGGGCCGAATACGGCGCGACCGCGCCGATCTGGGCGCATGTCTACGACCGCACCGTCGTGGTGGCGGAGCGCCACCGTGCCGCCGTTTCGCTCAGAGGCTCCGCGCGGCCGCGGCTGGAGCCGGAGATCGCGTTTAAGCTCAAGGCTCCGATCGTCGCGGGCGAGACCGATCCGGCGCGGATCCTGGAGCGAATCGAATGGGTGGCAGCCAGCTTCGAAATTGTGGATTGCCATTTCGCCGACTGGAAATTCCATTCCGCCGATTCCGCCGCCGACTTTGCCCTGCACTGGCGGCTCATCCTGGGCGCCCCGCACCACATCGGCGCGGATGAAATACCGGGCCTCGTCTCGCGCTTGCACGATTGCCGTGTGACCTTGAGCCGTAACGGCGAGTTGCGGGACCGCGGTGTCGGCGCCAATGCGCTCGGTCATCCTGCCGCGGCGCTCGCCCATCTTGCCGCGGTGCTTGCAACACAGCCGCAGTCCGCGCCGCTGGCGGCGGGAGAGATCATTTCGACCGGCACGCTCACCGCCGCGCTCCCGATCCGGCCCGGGGAAACGTGGTCGTCGCATTACGAAGGGCTGCCGGGCGTGACCGGGCTGGAGCTTTCGTTCACCAACTGAGTCAGCAATCGCGCAGAGCGCGAAGAGCCGCTGTCCGTGGTGTGAGATCAACGAGCTGCAGATCGCGTATCACGACCGGGAATGGGGTGTTCCGGTGCACGATGACCTCCGGTTGTTCGAGTTCCTGATATTGGAAGGCGCGCAGGCAGGCCTCTCCTGGGACACGATACTGAAGAAGCGCGAGAACTACCACCGCGGGTTCGCGGGATTCGACCCCGCGAAGGTCGCCCGCTTCGGCGCGCGCGAACTGGGGGCGCTCATGCGCAATCCGGGCGTGGTGCGCAACCGCCTGAAGATCGCGGCTGCGATATCCAACGCGAAGGCGTTCCTCGCCGCGCAGCGCGAGTTCGGCAGCTTCGACCGCTACATCTGGCGGTTCGTCGGCGGCCGGCCCCGGCAGAACCGCCGGCGCGCGATGAAGCAGGTTCCCGCCTCCACACCCGAGTCGGACGCGATGAGCAGGGATCTGAAGAAGCGCGGCTTCCGCTTCGTCGGCTCCACGATCTGCTACGCGTTCATGCAGGCGGTCGGAATGGTGAACGACCACCTCGTCACCTGCTTTCGCCATCGCCAACTTTCTCGTCCATCGCTCCGCGTTCCTCGTCTCTCGTCCCTCGAAATTCGTGGGGGTCCGGGACCGGGTCGCCGCTCAGCGGCGTCTGCCAATATCGCCGGTAGAGCGCGCGGTAGGGCGTCACGCTGATTTCGCCGCTCGCGCGGATCGCAATCGTCACCGCCCCGTCGCGGTCAGTACGGTAGATGCGGACGCCGCGGTCGGCGTAGCGCCGCACGACCTCGCGATGGGGATGCCCAAAGCGGTTGCGGTATCCGATCGGGAATATCACGACGTTCGGCGCGACCGCCTGCACGAAGTCAGGAATCGAAGACGTGCGGCTGCCCTGGTGCGGCGCGAGCAGCACGTTGGCGCGCAAACGCTCGGGCACGCGCCCCAGCAGTTCTTCCTCTGACCGGCGCTCGATGTCCCCCGGCAGCAGAAGGCGCCCGCCGGGTGCCGCGATCGCGACCACGCAGCTGCGATCGTTGTCCTTGACCGCAGAATTAGCGTAGCTCGCGCGCGCCGGGTGCAGCACCTCGAAGCGCACGCCGTCCCACTCCCAGCTCTGGCCCGACTCGCAGCGCAGTGCCGGCTCCATGCGCACCACCAGCGGATCGAGATCCGGCAATGAGGTCAGAAGCCAGTCTACCGGCAGCGCCTGCAATACCGAGGCGGCGCCGCCCCAATGATCGTCGTCGTCGTGGCTCACGACGAGACCGTCGAGGCGCTTCACTCCGGCAGCACGCAGGTAGGGCACGATGATGCGGCTGCCGCTGTCCACGCCGGGACCGAACCGGGGCCCCGTATCGTAGAGCAGGGCATGGCGCTCGGTGCGGACGAGCGCGGACACACCCTGCCCCACGTCGAGCACTACGAGTTCGACGTCGCCTGCCCGCAGCGCGCCCGGCGCCACCGTAAAAAGGGGCAGCAGCCCCACCACTCCGAGCCAGCGCGCCGGCAGGCCGCGCGGTGCGAGCAACCAGGCCAAAGCGGCGATTGCCACGACGACGCTCCATGCCGGCGGCGCGTGCTGCTGCCACACCGCGTCGGGCAGCGCGGCGAGCCATTCGAGCAGCACCATGCACCCGCTCATCACGAGATGCGCGCACTGCAGGACCAGGTCGAACGGCACGGCGACACCGATGAGCGCCAGGGGGGCAACCACCAGGCTCACGACGGGAATGGCCGCGGCGTTGGCGATCGGCGAGACCACCGAGACCTGCTGGAACAGGGCCAGCAGAGGCGGGATCAGCGCCAGCGTCACCGCGACCTGCACCCTCCCCCAGGTCGCAAGCCAGTGCTCGCGCCGGATGCGGCCCGTAGTGACGTACAGAATGACGGCCACCGCGCCGAACGAGAGCCAGAACCCGGGCGCGAGCACCGCCCACGGATCGATCAGCACGACAACGAGGAGCGCCGCGCAGAGCACGACGGATGCCGACTCGATGACTCCCAGCCACAGAGCGATCGCGACCACGGCGAGCATGTAGACGGTGCGCTGCGCGGGCACGGCAAAGCCGGCGAGCAAGGCATAGAGCAGCCCCGCTCCCAGGCCGGCCAGCGCCGCCGCCTTGAGCGCGGGCAGTGCAAGCGTGAGCCGCGGGATGCGCCGCCACACGCTGCCAACCAGCGCGAGCACGAGCCCGGACACCATCGTCACGTGCAAACCCGAGATGCTCATCAGGTGGTTGACGCCGGTCCGGGTGAAGGTCTGCCACTGCTCGGGCGGGATGGCGCGCTGGTCTCCAATCGCGAGCGCAGCGATGACACCGGCGTAGGGTCCCTCCGGCAATGCAGCCTGTATCCGCGTCCGGGCCTGCTGGCGCACGCGCTCGATCCAGTACGCCGGCCGGTGCACCATCGACGCGAGCCGGCTGCTGCCCGCTTTCGGCCGCACGTAGCCCGTCGCGCGCAGATTGCGCTCTAGCAGCCAGCCTTCGTAGTCGAAACCGTGGGGGTTGGCGGTGCCGCGGGGGCGCTTCAGGCGCACCGTTAGCTCCCAGCGCTCACCGGCGCCGAGCTCCGGGAATCCGGCGGGCTCGCCCTCGCGCGCCGGACTGCCCCACCACGACAGCACGATACGTCCCGGGACGTGCGCCCCATGCGTGAGCACGCGCTCGACGTCGAACTCGAAGCGCACACCCCGCTCGTACGGCTGAGGCAGTGCCGCCACCACGCCGACGATGGCGATGTCGCGCCCCTCCCATTCCGCTGGCAGCGCGTCGGCAAGCCTCTGCTGCGCGCACCATGCGGCCCACAAGAAGCCCAGAGCCACGCAACCCGCCTTGACGAGCGCCTCGCGCATGAGCCACTGCGCCATGCCCGCGGCGCGCACGGCCGCGGCGGCGAGCCCCAGGGCGGCCGGCGCCCACGCCCAACCGGTGTCGGGAAGCGCGGATTGCTGCTGCAGCCACCAGGCGCCCGCGACGAAGCAGAGGATGGCGAGCCTCATTGCCGTCTAACGCGCGAGCGCCGCGGAGGTGGACTTCAGTAAAATGACCTCACCGATACGAGACCGTGCGATAACGCATGCTGCGCAATTTCTTCCGCAAGCTCCTGCCCAGCCACGAATCCGTCCGCGACCACCGCCATATCGCGCGATTCGGTCCGTGGCTCCAGCACCACAACCTGTGGCACCTTCACCGCCGGTCGGTCGCAGGCGGGATCGCCGTCGGGCTGTTCGCAGGCCTCATCCCCGGCAGCAATCCCGTGCAGTTCGCCGCCGCGGCGCTGCTCGCGATCGCGTTCCGCGTCAACCTGCCGGTCGCCGCCGTGGTGACGCTTTATTCCAACCCCTTTACGATCGTTCCGCTCTACATCGTCGCGTTCAAGCTCGGGCAGTTCGTGCTGCTCGAGAGCGGCGGCCAGTTGCCGGAGCTGGCGTTTTCACTCGAGGGCAAGGGATTCGGCGAGTGGATCCCCGCCGCGCTTCACTGGCTCGCGAGCGTCGGCAAGCCGCTAGTCGTGGGCTTGCCGGTGCTTGCGCTGCTGTTTGCACTGGTCGGCTATTTCGGGACCGACTGGGCGTGGCGGTTATACGTACGGTGCGCCTGGCAGAAACGCCGGCGCCGGCGGGCGCTGCGGGCGGGCAAGCCGTGAGGATCCCGGACTACTGGCCACAGGCGACCCGCGATCTCGCGGAGCGCGACGCCGTGCTGCGCGGCCTGATCGAGCGTTACCGCGGCCTGGCGCTCGCAAGCCGCGGCGATGCCTTCACCACGCTCGCCCGCTCGATCGTCGGCCAGCAGATTTCGGTGAAGGCCGCGCAAAGCGTGTGGGACCGGCTTGCCGGGCGGCTGGGCGAGGTGACGCCCGAATCATTGACGCGCTCCCGAAAACCGGCCCTGCGCGCCTGCGGCCTGTCCGGCCAGAAAGCCGCTTATCTGAGGGACCTCGCCGGAAAATTCCTCGACGGAACGCTCGACGCCGCGCGTTGGAATGCGCTCGGCGATGAAACGCTGATCGCAGAGTTGACGCAAGTGAAAGGCATCGGCCGCTGGACGGCGGAGATGTTTCTCATGTTCCACCTCGTCCGCCCCGACGTGCT
>JAHZNX010000176.1 GCA_020028375.1 Betaproteobacteria bacterium
TCCTGATCAACGCCAACCAGAATATCGAACGCTACCGCGCGCTCGGCCATCGCGTGATCCCCGACGAGATCGCGGGCTATGCCGGACCGCTTGCCGGATTGCACCGCGGGCTCACTGAAGCCGCGCACGACCTTGTCGCGACCGTCCCCTGCGATTCGCCGTTCCTGCCGCGCGATCTCGTCGTGCGGCTGAGGGCCGCGCTCGAGCGCGAGCAGGCGGAAATCGCCGTCGCGAAAACCGGCGCGCAGCCACACCCCGTGTTCTGCCTCTGCCGCAGGCGCGTGCTGCCGGGGCTGACCGATTTCCTCGCCGCCGGCGGGCGCAAGATCGATGCGTGGTATGCGAACCTCGAGGTGATCGAGATCGCTTTCGACGACAACCCTGACGCGTTCAGTAACATCAACACCGAGGAGGAGCTGCGCGCATTCGAAACGCGCACGCTGCCCTCAGCCTGACTTCCCACCGCTCATGCGGGTGGCCTCCAGCAGCGCGCCGTAGAGCCCGACGAGCGGATTCATCACCACGTACACCGGCATCGCCGCGAGCACCTCGCTGAAGCGGCTCTTGCTCGTGAATGCGCGTATGAAAGCGCCTTCTCTGAGCTTCGGGGCAATCTTGGGGGCGATCCCGCCCGCGATATAGACCCCGCCGTGCGCGAGTGTGGCGAGCGCCATGTTGCCGGTGAACGCGCCGTAGATCGCGACGAACAGGTCGAGCGCGCGCACGGCCAGCGGATCGAGCTTGGCCACGCCAAACTCCGCAATCAGCTCTGCCGTATCCTGCCGCGTCTTGTCGGCGTCGCGCAGCTGCTTCGAGGGCACCCCGGCGCCCGTCTCCTGCAGGAAGCTGAAGATGCGCATCAGTCCCGGCCCGGAGACGACCCGCTCGTAGGAGACGCGCCCGTAGGTACGGCGCAGGTGCAGGAGCAGCTTGTCCTGGAGCTCGTCCACCGGTGCAAAATCCGCATGCCCCGCCTCCGAGGGATGGACGGCATAGCCGTCATCCTGCCAGGTCAGCAGTCCGACGCCGAGTCCGCTGCCGGCGCCGATGACGAGCCGCGCCGCCCGCGCCACCGGCCTCCCCCCCTGCAAGGTCTCGAGCTCGCTCGGGGCGAGCCGGCTGATGCCGTGGCCCGCGGCCTCGAAGTCATTCACCAGCCGGACTTCCGGCAGCCGCAGCTCGGCGGCGAGCGTGTTCCCGCTGACCGTCCAGCCCAGGTTCGTCAGCGTCGTCGCGTTCGCCACGACCGGTCCCGCCACGGAGACGCACGCGGCCGCGATCGCCCCTCGATGCCCTGTCACCGGCTGCCGCTGGAGGAAGTCGGCGACGATCGGCTGCACGCCATCGAACTCGCGGCAGGCGTAGACGTGCTGCGCCACGATCTGCGGCCGGGCGCCCCCGGCGGATGCGAGCGCGAGTGCAGCCTTGGTGCCGCCGACGTCCGCGGCGAGGAGGTAACGCCGTCTCATTTCTCCCGGCTCACGCGAAGAGCGCCTTCTGCTGCTGCGCGGGCTCGTCACCCAGGGCCTCGGGCTCGGCGATGAAGTAGCCTTGCGCGTAGTCGAGCCCGAGCTCGGTGATGCTCGCGAGCGTGCCGGCGTCCTCCACGGACTCGGCCACCGTGCGCATGCCCAGGATGTGGCCGATGCGGTTGATCGAATCCACGATGGCGTAGTCCATCGGGTCGGTCACCATGTCCTTGATGAAGACGCCGGCGATCTTGAGGAAATCGACCGGCAGGTACTTGAGATAGGCAAACGAGGACATGCCGGTGCCGAAATCGTCGAGCGCGAAGCGGCAGCCCATACCCTTCAGCTCGTGCATCAGCTCCGCTGCCTTGACGAGGTTCGAGATTGCAGTGGTCTCGGTGATCTCGAAGCACAGCAGCCCGCTCGGCAGCTGGTAGCGGGTCAGCAGGTTGCGCAGGAAATCCGGGAAGCTCTTGTCGTTGATGCTCGCGCCCGAGATGTTGACCGAGTAGAAGCCGCGCTCGCCGCTGCCGTGCAGGTCGTGGGGGATGGCGCCGGCGTTCCACTGCCGGTGCAGGAACTCCACGAGCGAGCTCACCACCCAGCGCTCGATCGAGGTGAGCAGGTTGTAGCGCTCCGCCTGGGGCATGAACGCGGTGGCCGGCACCAGGTTGCCCGCGCGGTCCACCATGCGAACCAGCACCTCGAAGTGGCGCTCGTGGCGCGGCGCCGCGCCGAGCCGGTCGATGCGCTGGCGGAAGAGGCGAAACTGCCCGAGCTCGAACGCGCGGTTGATCTGCGACACGATCAGCAGCTCCTCGCGCCGGCCGGTGCGGCTCGGCTCCTCCGGGCGATAGACCTGCACGCGGTCGCGCCCCCGGTTCTTCGCCTCGTAGCAGGTGGCGTCGCCGTTCGCGAGCACCTGGTTCACGTCCCCGCTTTCCGCGTCGATCGGCACCAGCCCCACGCTCACCCCGACGCTGAAGGTCTTGTCCTCCCACACGAAACGGAACTCGCGCACCGTCTCGCGCAGGGCATTGGCGATGCGCAGCGCCTGGTCGACCGGGCAGGCCTCGAGCAGCGCGCCGAACTCGTCGCCGCCGAGGCGCGCGAGCGTGTCGCTGCCGCGCATGCGCGTCAGCATGATCGCGGTCAACTGGCGCAGCAGCTCGTCGCCGGCGCTGTGGCCGCAGCTGTCGTTCACCGCCTTGAAATTGTCCAGGTCCATGTACAGCAAGGCATGCTCGCGCCGCTGCGTCCCGGCAGTCTCGATCAGCTCGGTCAGGCGCCGCTCGAACTCGCGGCGGTTCACGAGGCCCGTGAGTGCATCGTGGCTCGCCTGCCAGAGCAGCTGCTGCGACATGGCGCGCAGCTGGCTCACGTCGTGGAACACCACGATCATGCCGTGCACGGTGCCGTCCCGCCCGAGGATCGGCGCGTGCGAATAGCGCACCGGGCACTCGCGCCCGTTGCGGTCCACCAGCCGCACCGCCGCGAGCTCCGCCTCTCCGGCGGGGGAGGCCCCGGTTACCGGCAGCGGATCGACCGTCTTACCGCTGCGCTCATCGAGCACGCGGTAGATCTCGGAGAGCGGCCTGCCGGCCGCCTGAGCGGTGGTCCAGCCGAGGTACTGCTCGGCCACCGGATTGAGGTACTCGACGCGTCCCGCGGCGTCCGTGGTGATGACGCCGTCCACGATCGAGTGCAGGGTCACTTCCGCGAGCTCTTTCTCGCGCTCGAGCGTCGCCTCGGTCGCGGCAACGATGCGGATCACCCACACCGCGATCACGATGCCCGCCAGCAGCGCGAGGAGGCCCCCGGCGCCGATCAGCAGAAAGCCGTTGCGCATCCCCTCATTCGCCGCCGCGATCGCTTCCGCGGTCCGAACGTGGTTCGCCTCGAGCATGAGATAGAGCGTCTCCTGGAGCCGACTGTCCTCCACCACCGCCTGCGTGAGGTTCAGCTCCGACGCGCGCGCAATCTCCCCCATCATGAGCAATGCCACGATGTCCTCGCCGATCGCCCGGGCGCGGGCTGCGGCGGCGATCGCCTCGTCGCGCGCGCTGCGTTCGGACGGGGCCACCTGCAACGCGGCCAACTTCTCCACCGCGCGCTCGTAGATCCCGATCGCGCGCAGGTACTGCCCATGCACGGTCCTGCGCGCCTCTCCGGTCTCCGCCCCGAACAGCTTGTCGATCAGCGCCGAGCGCTGGCCGTTGCCGAGAAAAAGCTCGGATGCGGTGCCGATCTTGCGGCCCTGCGCCTCGGTGAGGGAATGGATCTGCCGGTTGAACGACTCGATGCGCCCGAGACCGAGCGCGATCAGCGCCGTCAGCGCGGCGAGCAGCAATCCGAAGCTGGCGTACAGCAGGTACTTCGACTTGAAGTTGGCCAGCAGTGGCATCATCACGCTAGGTCGCGCCTCCCGCTCTCAGCGGCTGGCGCGAGAGCCGCGCCGCCGGGTCCTGGCGATAGAACGCCGCAAGGTGGCGATAGACCTCTCCGTACTCGGCCAGCACGGCGGCGGGCGTCTCGAAGAAGGCCTCGCTCAACACGGCGAAGAATTCGGCGGGGTGCTCGGCGGCATAGGCATCGATCGTGCTCGGCTCGCCGCGCGCCACGCGACCGCGGAAATCCTCGTAGGCCGCGCCGAACGCGCGCGGCCACGCCGCCCGGTCCATGCCGGGGTGCAGCGGTGGAAAGCCATTGGCGTCGCCGTTCAGCATGTCGATCTTGTGCGCGAACTCGTGGATCACCACGTTGTAGCCCTGGTCCCCGCCGCGCAGCTCGGCGTCGGCCCAGGACAGGATCACCGGCCCCTCGAGCCAGGATTCGCCGGTCATCGGCGCCTGGACATGGTGCGCGATGCCGTCCTCGTCCACGTAATCGTACTCGGCGACGAACTCATCCGGATAGACGATGACCTCGACCCAGCCCCGGTAATAATCGAGATCGAGGTTCAAGATCAGCATACAGGCCTGCGCCGCGATGCACATACGCATTTCGTCACGCACTTCGAGCCCGCCCGCGCCGACGATCGATTTTTCGTGCAGGAACAGGATTACCCGCTCGCGCAGCCGGGCGCGCTCGTCGCGTGTCAACACGCGCGTGAACGGATAGCGGTCGAGCACCGCCTGCCACGTGCCCGCGTCGAGAGTGGACCGCCGGAGGATCCGCTCGCGGCGCCAGTTGCTCAGCCATTGCATGGAAGAGCCTACTCGACCACCTTGAGCCGCGCCGCCTCCGGTGCCTCGAGCTCGGCCGACTCGATGCGCTGGAACTGCTGCGTAATCTTGCCGCCGGTGATCTGGATCCGCTCGGCGTCCTCATGCGCCTGGCGGATGTGGTCGGCGAGCTTCTTCAGGCGGTCGTCGAACCGGGCGAACTCCACGGCGAGGCGCGTGAGCGCCTCCTTGATGACGTGAATCTGCTTGCGCGTCTCCACGTCCTTCAGCACCGCGCGCGCGGTGTTCAGGACCGCCATCAGCGTGGTCGGCGACACGATCCACACCCGCTTGCCGATCGCGTAGTCCACCACCTCGGAGTGGTAGGCGTGGATCTCGGCGAACACCGCCTCCGCCGGCACGAACATCACCGCGCCGTCCGAGGTCTCGTTGTCCACGATGTATTTCGACGCGATCGCGTCGACGTGTTTTCGCACGTCCGCGCGGAACGCCTTCTGCGCGATCGACCGGTCGGCCTCGTTGGCCTTCGGGTCGAGCATCAGCTTGTAGTTCTC
>JAHZNX010000177.1 GCA_020028375.1 Betaproteobacteria bacterium
AATCTCGCAGATCTCCTCGAAATGGGTGTAGAGAAAGCTCTCCTTGTGGTGCGAGAGGCACCACTTCGCCATGATCGAGCCTCCGCGCGAGACAATGCCAGTCATGCGCTTCGCGGTGAGCGGGATGTAGGGCAGCCGCACGCCGGCATGCACTGTGAAGTAATCCACGCCCTGCTCGCACTGCTCGATCAGCGTGTCGCGGTACATTTCCCACGTGAGCGCCTCCGCCCTGCCTTCGACCTTCTCCAGCGCCTGGTAGATCGGCACCGTGCCGATCGGCACCGGCGAATTGCGGATGATCCATTCCCGCGTCTCGTGGATATGCTTGCCGGTGGAGAGGTCCATCACCGTGTCGCCGCCCCAGCGGATCGCCCACGTCATTTTCTCGACTTCCTCCTGGATGCCCGAGGAGACCGCGGAGTTGCCGATATTGGCGTTGATCTTCACCAGGAAGTTGCGCCCGATGATCATGGGCTCCGTCTCCGGATGATTGATGTTGGCGGGAATGATCGCGCGCCCGCGCGCGACCTCGTCGCGCACGAACTCCGGCGTGATCGCCCTCGGGATCGCGGCGCCAAAGGATTGCCCCGGGTGCTGCCGGCGCAGCAGGTCCGACAGGGCGTCCATGCGCTGATTCTCGCGGATCGCGATGAATTCCATCTCCGGCGTGATCGTGCCGCGGCGCGCGTAGTGCATCTGCGTCACGTTCCGCCCGGAAACCGCGCGACGCGGTTTCCGGACCAGGTCGAATCGCAGCTGCGCCAGCTTGGAGTCAGCGGCGCGCTGGCGGCCAAAATGCGAGGTGGGGCCCGCAAGCTCTTCGGTGTCGTTGCGCTCGGCTATCCACGGCAACCGCAGGGGCTCCAGTCCGCGCCGGATATCGATCTTCATCATCGGGTCGGTGTACGGACCCGATGTGTCGTAGACGAAGATCGGAGGGTTGGGCTCGGAGCGCGCAGCCGCCCCGCCCGGCGCCGCAGCGCCGGAATGAAGCGGCGTGTCCGACTGGCGGATCTCGCGCATCGGCACGCGGATGTCGGGGCGCGAGCCCGCAACGTAGACCTTGCGCGAGTTGGGCAGCGGCTTTACCGCCGCCTCGTCGACGCGAGCGGTCGCGCTCAGGAACTTCGGGTTGGCATTCATGTTCGCTCCTCGGGGATGCCGCGGCGGGAGCAATGGAGGGGGGAATCCCGGTCCACGCTTCCCTCCGACGGCATTACCCGCATCAGGTTCAAAGGGTGTCTCTCACCCGACTGCCAGAGGCAATCAGGACCCCCAACGTGTAGTCCTAACGCTAATCGAATTATGGGATAATTGCAACCGCTCAACAGAACCATAACTCCCTGAATTTCCCTGTGAACCCGCAACTCGACTTCGAGCGCGCCCGCTTCAACATGGTCGAGCAGCAGATCCGGCCGTGGGAGGTGCTTGACCAGCGCGTGCTCGATCTCCTGATGCGGGTGCGGCGCGAGGAGTACGTCCCGGCGCGCTTCTGCGCGCTGGCCTTCGCCGACATGGAGATCCCGATCGGGCAGGGCGAAACGATGCTCACCCCGAAGATCGAAGCGCGCATGCTGCAGGAGCTCGCGCTCGCGCCCGAGGACCGGATTCTCGAGGTGGGAACGGGCAGCGGCTACATGACGGCCCTGCTCGCGAGCCTCGGCAGCCATGTTTACAGCGTGGACATCGTTCCCGAATTCACCCGGACGGCAGGCGTCAAGCTCGCCGCCCACGGCGTCACCAACGTGACGCTGGAATCCGGAGATGCCGCGCGCGGCTGGGACCGCCACGCCCCCTACGACGCGGTCGTGGTGACCGGCTCGCTGCCGGTGCTGCCCGATGCGTTTCCGAAATGCCTGCGGCCGGGCGGCCGGCTGATCGTCGTCGTGGGAGAGCCGCCGGTCATGGAGGCGCAGCTCATCGCCTGCGTCGCAGCCGGCGCCTGCAGCACGACGGGGTTGTTCGAGACCTGCATCGCGCCGCTCCGGAACGCCGTGCAGCCCGAACGCTTTGTCTTTTGATCGCGATGCGCATACTGCAATCGACATCGCTTGCGTTTCTACTCGGCACGGCAGCCACGACTCACGGCGCGGACCTGATGGAGATCTTCGGTATGGCGCAGTCCGCAGACGCGCAGTATGCGGCGGCGCGGGCTGCGTGGAGCGCCGGCCAGGAGAAGCTGCCGCAGGGACTCTCCGGCCTGCTGCCCTCGGCCACCCTTTCCGCCAACACGCAGTACATCGATCGCGAGACGAACTCGCGCGACCCGCAGGTCCCTACGGTCACCAACCAATTCAATTCCAACTCCGCCGCGATCTCGGTCACGCAGCCGCTCTACCGCCCGCAAAACTACACCGCGTACCAGCAGTCGAAGTCCCAGGTCGTGCAGTCCGACGCGGCGTTTGCGCAAGCGGCCCAGGATCTCATCCTGCGGGTCGCGCAGGCCTATTTCGACGTGCTGCTGGCGCAGGACACGATCGTGTTCGCGCAGGCGCAGCTCGTCGCGATCGGCCGGCAGCTCGAGCAGGCCAAGCGCAACTTCGAGGTCGGCACCGCCACCATCACCGACACGCACGAGGCGCAGTCCCGCTACGATCTTACCGTGTCGCTCGAGATCACCGCGAAGAACGACCTCGAAATCCGGAAACGCTTTCTCGAGCTGATCATCGGCCGGCCGGCGCCGGGGATATCGCCCCTCGGGCCGAGATTCGGCCCGCGTTTTCCGGAGCCGAACGATCCGGCGGTCTGGGTCGAAACCGCGGGGACCAACAACTCGCAGGTGCGCATCAGCCAGGCGAGCCTGGAGTTCGCCACCAAGGAAGTCGAGCGCAATCGCGCGGGGCACCGGCCCACGCTCGATGCGTTCGCAACCTATACCGACGCGGGCAACAGCACGGGCACGACGACCGTTTCGGGCGTCGATACCCGGACGGGCGTGGTCGGGTTGCAGCTGGCGATCCCCATCTACCAGGGCGGGCTCACCAGTTCGCGCGTGCGCGAGGCGCTCGCGAACGAGGAGAAAGCCCGGCAGGATCTGGAGAGCGCGCGCCGCACCGCCCAGTTGACCGCCCAGCAGACGTTCCTGGGCGTCGCGACCGGCGTGTCCCAGGTGAGGGCGCTGGAAGCCGCGCTCGTTTCGAGCCAGAGCTCGCTCGACTCCACGCGGCTCGGGCAGGAGGTGGGCGTGCGCACCGTGATCGACGTTTTGAACGCGCAGCAGCAGCTCTCGCAGACGCGGCGCGACCTCGCGCAGGCGAAGTACAACTACATACTGGCGCTGCTGCGGTTGAAGGCCGCCGCCGGCCAGCTCGCCGAGCAGGACCTCACTCTCGTCAACGCCTGGCTCGACCGGTAATGACTGGGTGATCAAGAGCGCCTAACAAAATGAACTCCCCTCCTGCCCGAGGAGGGGTGCCCGCGCCAGCGGGCGGGGTGGTGGGAGCTAGGCGTTCCGATGTAACCACCCCGTCTGCTTCGCATCCACCCCTCCTTGACAAGGAGGGGAGTACAGTTGGACCCGTCATGTTGTTAAGCGCTTTAAGTAACTTCCTCCGTCAGTCACCGAGTCACCTGTTACCATCGACACGAAGAGCGAAATCCGGAAGCAGGTGCTAGCGCGGCGCGATGCGCTGCCCGCGGCAGAACGGCGCGCTCTGAGCGAACGCATTACCACGCGGCTGCTCGCCCTCGATGCGTATCGCGGCGCGCGCTGCGTGATGGCGTATGCGAGCTTCGGGGGCGAGTTCGAAACCGCGGACTTCATCGCCGATGTCCTCGCGCAGGGCAAGGCGCTCGTGCTGCCCGCAGTCGAGCGCGGCAGCCGGAGTCTCCAGCTCCACGCGGTCGACGACCCCGCGCGACAGCTCGCCCCCGGCGTGTGGGGCATCCCGCAGCCGCGCGCCGACCTGTGCCCTCGCGTCCCGGTGTCGCGGCTCGACTTCGTGCTGGTGCCCGGTGTCGCTTTCACCCCGCGCTGCGAGCGGCTCGGCTATGGCGGCGGCTATTACGACGGATTCATCCGCGGCCTTGCCCTCCGGCCCCCGCTCGTCGCCGCTGCGTTCTCCCTCCAGATCCTGCATGAGCTGCCGGTGTCCGAGCGCGATCAGAGCGTGGATCGCGTTATGACGGAGGACGCTGAATATCGTCGTAATGGGTAAATGTGGTTGAGAGCGCCTGACAAAATGAATTCCCCTCCTGCCTGAGGAGGGGTGCCCGCGCAAGCGGGCGGGGTGGTGGGAGCAAGCAGTGTCCACGTAACCACCCCGTCTGCTTCGCATCCACCCCTCCTTGAAAAGGAGGGGAGTAATTAGGGGGGTTGTCCGGTCCGCTAAGGATTCCGGAGCTCGATGAGCTCCAGAACCCTGGCGGTGGCGCCGCGATGCGCGCTTGCGAAAGCGAGCGCTGCCTGCGACATGCGCCGCATCGTTTCGGAATCGCGAAGCAGTCTCCCGGCCTCGCGCGCAAGCGCGGCGGGGTCCGCAACCTGGATCACCGCGCCCGCGCGTATCGCGAGCTCTGCCGCTTCCGCGAAGTTATAGACGGAGGGCCCGATCAGTACCGGCTTGCCCGCCGCGCACGCCTCGATCAGGTTCTGCCCGCCGAGCGGCACGAGGCTCCCGCCGATGAACGCGACGTCGCACGCAGCGTAGTAGGCGAACATCTCCCCCATGCTGTCGCCGAGGACGGCCCGGGTTTCGGGAGCCACCGGGGCGTCGGCGCTGCGGCGCTGATAGCGGAGGCCGCGGGTCTCGAGCAGCCTCGCCACTTCCTCGAAACGCTGGGGATGGCGGGGAACGATGACCGTCAGCAGCCCCGGCACGGCTATCCCCTCGAGCGCATCGAGCAGCAGTGCCTCCTCGCCCTCGCGCGTGCTGGCGGCGAGCAGGACCGGGCGCGCGATTCCGAGGCCGCGGCGCAGCGCGCGCCCGAGCTCCAGCTGATCTCCCGGCGGGGCAACATCGAATTTCACATTGCCGGTGACGCGCGTGTCGCGCGCCCCGAGCGCGGCGAGGCGCCGCGCGTCGTCCCCGCTCTGTGCCGCCACTGCCGCGAACCCGGCCAGGCTCTCGCGCACGAGCCCCCCGAACCGCCGGTAGGCGGCGTAAGACTTCTCGGAGAGACGCGCGTTCACCAGATAGAGCGGGATTGCGCGCGCGCGGCCGGCGCGGATCAGGTTGGGCCAGATTTCGGTCTCCATCACGATGCCG